>JAYUAK010000457.1:0-2771 GCA_043741335.1 Actinomycetota bacterium | reverse complement strand
CGCGTTCCTCGATCCCCGCGTCCGGCTGGAGTGACGCCGTTACCCTCTTGGGATGCCAAAGGGGATCAAAGATGCGCCGCTGCTTCGGGGAGGTCTCGTCGTTCGACTCGTGGCGCTCTTCGGAGGCCTCATCCTGTTCGGGTTCGCGATCGTGTTCATGCTCGAGTCGCGGCTCGGTCTCCCGCCCTGGGACGTGCTGCATCTGGGGATCGCCAAGCACACGCCGATGTCGTTGGGGACGGCCGGCATCGTGCTCGGAGCCGTGATCGTCGTCATCACGTGGCTGGCGGGAACGCCTCCGGGGTTCGGAACGATCGCCAACACGCTCGTGATCGGCCTCGCGATCAACGTGCTCAGCTCGATCGAGGCGATCGACCAGCTCTCAGAGTCGGGTCTCCCGGTTCGGATCGGCCTGCTCGCCGCCGGCGTGCTGCTGTTCGGCGTCGGTTCGGCCTTCTACATCGGCGCGGGCATGGGCGCCGGCCCGCGAGACTCGTTGATGCTGATGCTCGCCCGCCGCACGGGGAAGCGGATCGGCGTGGTGCGGTTCACCATGGAGGTTGCGGTGCTCGCGATCGGCGTGCTGCTCGGCGGGGTCGCGGGTATCGGCACGCTCACGCTCGCCCTGCTGGTCGGGCCGGTGGTCGAATTGGCCTTCTGGACGCTCCTGAAGCTCGGGCTCGCCACTCACAGAGCGGATCGCTCGCTCGAGTTCGGGCCACTCGACGCCGCGTAGCGCCCTCGATCCAGTTGGTGCTCTGACAGAATCGAAGCGACGTGCGATCACACCTTCCACGCTCCCTGACCCTGTTCGCGCTGCTTGGAGGCGCTGTCGCGTTCATCGTGGCCTCACTCGGCAGCACGGAGACAGGCCTGGTCGCCGGGCTGATCTGCCTCGGGATCGGGATGGCCGTGATCGCATCGCGCACGCGTCCGTCGGCGACCGGAGAGGCCGCCGACCCCGGCCGACGCCGGTTCCTCACGATCGCCGGGCTCGGCGGGTTCGCGTGGCTCTTCGCAGGCGACGCGCTCGGTCGCGCGACGCGCACGCTCTCACTCCCCAACCCCCGGCCGATCCAGGAAGCGATGGCGCACGACCTCGGAGCCGAGTACATGGAGCTCATCCGGCGCGCGTACCACCCCGGCCGATCAGGTGATCTCCAGCTCGTCCTGGCACCGTTCAACAGCTCGAATTACGCGAACGAATCCGTTTCACTGGTTCCGCAGGATCCGCGCACGAGCCACGCTTCCACCTGGATGTACCTGGAGCGCGTGCCCCTGGTGATCCACGCCCCCGGGCTGGTCGAGCCGTTCGACGACGGCACGGGGCGCGTCACGCTTGCGGACATCGCGCCGACGATCGCCCGGATGATCGGCTACGACGCCTGGCCGATGGATCGCGATGGTGCGCCGCTCGTACCGGTGCCTCCGAAGGCCCCGAAGGTCGTCGTGACGTTCGTGATCGACGGGGGCGGCTGGAACGTCCTGCAGCAGTGGCCCGATGCGTGGCCGACGCTCAAGCGCCTGATGGGCCAGAGCGCGAACTTCCGCAACGCGATCCACGGTTCGTTCCCCGCGGTGACGGCCACCGCGCACGCCACCATCGGCACCGGCGCCTTCCCGAACCAGCACGGGATCACCGGCCACAACATCCGCGATGCCGAGAGGGTTCGGAAAGCCTACGGCGAGCCCGGGAGCGCGAACCCCGGCGACATCTTGATCCCGACGCTCGCCGACCTGTGGAGTGATGCCACCGGAAACCGTGCATGGGTAGGCGAGATCGGCTATCAAGTCTGGCACCTGGGCATGCTGGGATACGGCGGCCGCTCCCGTACGGGCGACCAGCGCCCGGTCGCGGTCTTCTGGGACGAGAACGGCGACGTCGACCGGGCCGAGCACGATTGGCGCCCACAGAACCAGGAGCTCTACCGCATGCCGGCCGGTGCCCCCACGTTCGAAACGCTCGCGCAGCACCAGTCGGACTTCATCGCACCCGATTGGGACAGTGAGTTCGACCCGAAGGGGAAGAAGGCGGTCTGCTGCAGCCCGCCCATCGTTCGGTACCAGGGCGATCTGCTCGAGGCGACACTCCGCAACGAGCCGATCGGCGAAACCGGGACCAGCGACCTGCTGTTCATCAACTTCAAGGCGCCCGACTACACCGGCCACGTGTACAACATGTTGTCGAAGTGGGAGGCGCTCGTGCTCCAAGAGGTGGATGCGCAGCTCGAGCGCGTATGGCGGATCCTCGAGGAGCGCTTCCCCGGCGAGTACGCGCTGATCGTCACCGCGGACCATGGCCAGTGTCCGCTCCCCGATTCGGTGAACGGCGTGCGTCTGGACCCGATCCAACTCGGGGACGACATCGAGGCCAAGTTCGCCGGCGGACTCTTCAACGTCGTCCAGAGCGTGGTGCCGTCGGAGGTCTACCTGCATACCGACGTCTTGTGGGACAACGGCGCTGCCGTCGAAGACGTGGCGGCGGCGCTCGCCGAATACCGTTACCGGCAGAACATCGGACCGTACGTGCCCGCGAGCGCGATCGAGCAGGATCTGTTGAACCAGAAGGAGTTCGCCGCCGTGTTCGCCACGTCGTACCTGGAGACGCTCGGGGCGGTCGATCTCACGACGTTCGGCGACACCGTGTTCGTGGACGGCGATCCTTTCGGGGTTCCGGAGATCCCTTAGCCGCCGTCGTCCACGACGACGATCCCGTCTTCATCGCTGTAGAGCATTGCGCCCGGCGCGAACGTCACACCACCGAACGTCAC
>JAYUAK010000456.1:0-2786 GCA_043741335.1 Actinomycetota bacterium | reverse complement strand
CGTTTCACCCGATCCTCGTGGTGGACGACGACGGCCAGACCCACGTCGGCGCGGAAGCGGCGAAGGCCGTCGTGACCGCGAAGCCCCTCGGTGAGAAGAAGGGCGACAAGGTCAAGATCTTCAAGTACCGGCCGAAAAGTGGGTACGCCAAGCGTGGCGGCCATCGGCAGCTCCTGACGATGCTCGAGATCGAGGACGTGAAGATGGGTGCCGCGCCCAAGCGCGCCACGAAGGCGAAGGCCGAGGCCGAAGCGCCCGCGGAAGTCCCGGTCGAAGCGGAAACGCCGGCCGAGTAACGACTGGTAGCCTGGGGGACTTATGGCACACAAGAAGGGTGGCGGCTCGACCCGCAACGGCCGCGATTCGAACTCGAAGCGGCTGGGCGTGAAGGCGTTCGGCGGGCAAACCGTGCCCGCCGGCTCCATCATCGTCCGCCAGAGGGGCACCCGGATCCACCCAGGGGATGGCGTGGGCAAGGGAAGCGATGACACGCTCTTCGCGCTGCGTCCCGGCGTGGTCGAGTTCCACGACTCGCGTGGACGGAAGTTCGCCTCGATCCTGTCGAGCGAGTAGCTCGCTATCCGGTAGAGCGAGTAGCCGCTACCCGGCGCCGATCCGGGCGCCGATCTCCACGACCCACTCCTGGATCACCCGCCGGTAACTGGCGTTCGCCGTGGTCAGGTAGCCCAGGTTGCCGCGCATGTGCCGGCGCTTCGTCGATCGCCTGAACGCGCCGAACGCTCCCATCGGCCTCGCGTCGATCCCTCGTTCGGGAAGCGACGTCGATCCGGGCTCAGGCGGGCGGAGCGGTGGAGGTTGGGAGAAGTAGAACGCCGTGCGTTTGAGCTCTCCGTTCGCGCGATGAACGACCAGTAGGATGGGAGAGCCGCGCACACGCCTGGGCTTCTGCAGGTGCTCGAGCGGGAACCGGTGCTCGATCGTGGAAATGGCCTCGGTGAAGACGACGGCGTCGGCCTCGAGCGAGAGCGTGCCCCGCACGTCGTCCTCCGCGTGGCCTCGATCCAAAAGCACCATCCATACCCGCACGTCTTCCGGCGCTTCACCTGGCATGGGCACATCTTGCGCCGTCGGCCCCAGAGCGACCACCTAAGCTGAGTGGCATGTCGTTCATCGACGAGGCGACCGTGTACGTGAAGGCCGGCCGAGGGGGCAACGGCTCTGCGTCCATGCACAGCGAACCCTACAAGCCGCACGGCGGCCCCGACGGTGGGAACGGGGGGGCCGGCGGCTCCGTGGTCTTCGAGGTGTCGCGAGGTATCCATGATCTGTCGTGGGTCGCAGACCATCCACATCAGCGCGGCGCGAACGGGGTCGCCGGGCGGAGCGCGAAACGCGACGGCGCGACCGGCAAGGATCTGGTCGTTCCGGTTCCCGACGGGACGGTGGTCTCGGACGAAGAGGGTTTGATCGCCGATCTGGTCGGCGAAGGCGCCCGGGCCGTGATCGCTCAGGGCGGCAGGGGAGGGCGAGGCAACGCGGCGCTCGCCAGCGCGCGCAATCGGGTGCCGCGCACGGCGGAGCCAGGCGAGGACGGCGAGGAGCGGCGCTTGCGTGTGGAGCTCCGTACCGTCGCCGACGTCGGCTTGGTCGGGCTTCCGAACGCGGGCAAGTCCACGTTGCTCTCCCGCCTTTCCGCTGCCAAGCCCAAGATCGCGGACTATCCCTTCACCACGCTGACGCCGAACCTCGGCGTTGCCGGCGCGGATGAGGATCGATTCGTGGTGGCCGACATCCCGGGACTGGTCGAGGGCGCCCACGAGGGACGCGGCCTGGGTCACCGGTTCCTGCGGCACATCCTTCGATGTCGCGCGCTCGTCCTGATCGTGGACCTCGCCGCGGAGGATCCTGCCGCCGATCTGGCGACGCTGCGGCAAGAGCTGGCCGCCTACGACCCGGAGCTCGCGACTCGACGCTCGATCGTGGTTGGGTCGAAGACGGATCTGATGGACGATCCTGCCTCCGCGACCCGCGTCCTCGGGGCTGACGCGCTCGGAGTCTCGGCCATGAATGGTGAAGGGCTGGAGGACCTTGAGGCTCGCCTGGGCACGCTGTCGAAGGAGGCGGAGGCCGCGGAGCCCGAACGCGCTCCGTATGTGGTCCTTCGGCCGGGTCGCCCGCGGTTCACCGTCGAGCGCGAGGGCTCTGGCTGGCGCGTGAAGGGTCAACAACTGGAACGCTTGCTGTTCGAGTCGGATCTCGACGACGAGATCCAGCTTGCCAAGTTGCAGAAGCGGCTGGTCCGCGAAGGAGTGGAACGCCGCCTGACCGAGCTCGGCGCTCGTCTCGGAGACGAGGTCGCGATCGGTGACAAAGTGTTCGAGTTCCTGCCGGATGGGGCGATCGAGGAGGATCCCGATGGACGTTGAACGCCTGGACCTTGAACGGTTGATGGCGGATGAGCGCGAGCAGTGGGATCGACTGTGGTCGGTCTTCGAGCAGGTGCCAGAGGCCAGGTTCGAGGACGCGAACATGACAGCCGAGGGGTGGTCGCCGAAGGATCTGCTGTTCCATATGGTCGCGTGGCAAGACGAGTGCACGGCCGTCCTCGACCGGGAACGATCGGGAACGCCGGCGCTCGAGGGCCACGAGGACACCGACACGAAGAACGCCGGGTTTCTCCAGAAATCTCAGGGCATGAGCGCGGCAGAGGTGCGCGCGACGGCGGAGCCCGCCCGCGAGCGGATGCTCGCGGGCTTCAGGGCGCTGGACGAGATCACCCCGAAGGCGTGGGAGTGGTTCGAGGAGTCGGGGCCGATCCACTACAC
>JAYUAK010000455.1:0-2798 GCA_043741335.1 Actinomycetota bacterium | reverse complement strand
CGACGCACCGCTCGGCGGCTGATGCCATAGACATCACGTCCCCGGCGCTCGCCGTTCCTCCGAACCCGGGCAGATGTGGCGCGACGACGGGGAGCGCGTCGGAGAACACGCCAAGCTGCGGCTCCCACATCCGAGCATCCAAGGGAAACGCGTGGATCAGCAGTATGCCGTCGGTCACCGGATCGCCTTCGCGTTGGGTCCGACCACGACGGACAGCGCCTTCGGCAACACCTTGAACACGGCCGGCAGCGAGCCCACCCGCTCGCCATCGGCGAACACCAGCATCTTGCGGTTCGCCTCGATCTTGAGCTCGCGGCCTTTGAGCATCGTCACCTTCGGGTGGGTCGCGTGCTTGCCGACATACACCTTCGGGAAGGCGCGCAGGAACGCTCCCTTGCTCATGGCCGACACGACGCAGACATCGAGCTCCCCGTCGACCACCGACGCTTGTGGGAGCACCCGCATCCCGCCTCCGTACGCGAAGCTGTTGCCGACCACGACGAGCATGGCGTCCACGTCCAGCGATCGGCCGTCGATCTCGAGGTGGAATCCCGCCGGAACGAACCGCGAAAGCGTCTTGATCGTTGCGAGCGCGTAATGACCTCGGGCACCGAGCCTGCGCCGCATGGCGCTCGCCACTTCCTCGACGGCCGAGTCGAAGCCCGTTCCGGCCACGTTGATATAGCGACGGATCTCCGCACCGGCGGCGACCTCGATCAGATCCACATCCACCGTCTTTGGATCCGCCAGGAGTCGCGTCGCCGCATCGAGCTTGCCGGCACCGATGCCCTTCGCGAAGTCGTCACCAGTTCCTGCCGGAAGGACAGCGAGCGCCGATCCCGACCCGAAGAGACCGTTCACCACCAGATTGACGCTGCCGTCGCCCCCGAGCACGGCGACGATCGCGGCACCCTGCTCGCCCGCGTCGCGTGCAAGCTGCTCCATCTCCGCGGCCGAGCCGGAAACGCGGATCTCGTGGTCGACGCCGATCTCGCTCAAGATCTTGGCGACCCGCCCGATCAGCCTGCCCGCCTTGCCGTCGCCCGCCGTCGGGTTGGCCACCACCACGATCTGTCCGGCGAGGGTCATGCCTGTGCCCCTTAGCCCGTCGGGGCGCCAACGCCCGGCGGCCCGGTCAAACCGGTCAGCGCGGGAGTCTGCACGATGTTGACCGACGCCAGTGCGTTCTGATAGTCGCTCCAGCCGTCCTTGAGGATCTCGTCCGCGGTTGCCTTGATGTCGAGCGCTTGGCTCGCGATGGCCTTGCGCTGGGCACCTGTCGCGTCGACCGCGAGAGCCGCAATCGCGGCGGACTCTCCGTAGAGCTCGAGCGCCTGGACGATCCGTTTCTGCGAATTGAGGAACCAGTCGGCCTGACCCTCGCTCATGCCCTTGCCGCTGATCTGATCCACCAACGCGTAGGCATGGAGGGGATCGGCGGCAGACTTGGCCTGATCCTGCGCATCTTGGAGCGCCGTCGCCGCACCCTTGAGAACCTCGCCCTTCTGCAGGGCGGTGATCACGCTCCCGAGCGAACTCAGCAACACCGGGTCCGTCCCCGGCGAAAGCGTGCCGAGCGGCCCGAGTGCGCCCTCTACCGTGCTCTTCCACTTCTCTGCGGCGGCCCGCTGCTCCGACGCTTCCATGGTCGCCTTCTTATCCGCGCGCTGCTGACGCAGACCGTTGGTCACCCACACGAGCAGCATCATGATGAGGAACCCCGCGACCGCCCCCACCACGATCTGCACCCGGTGCCGCAGGAAGAACGGCGACTTCACCTCCACCGGCGCGCGACGAGGCGCCCGCGCGGGCTGACGGCCTCTGGTCTTGCCTTTCCCTTTGATCGCCATCGACTCTCCTGCTCAGCTACTTCTTCATGAGGCGACCGATGATGATAGCGGCCTCGTAGAACAGCACCATCGGCACGGTCATGGCGAGCATCGTGTAGGGATCCGAGGAGGGAGTGATGATCGCGGCGAAGATCGCGATGCCGAGGATCGAGAAGCGTCGCCACTTCCGGAGCTTCTCCGTCGACAAGACGCCCACGAGCTCCAGGAAGACCAGCAGGACCGGGAACTCGAACGCTACCCCGAAGGCGACCGCCACCAGGATCACGAACGAGATGAACCGATCCCCCGTGAGGATCGGGACGAACTTCGACCCCGCGAACCCGAGCAGGAAGCTCAACCCTTTCGGTAGCGTCACGTAGGCGAAGAGCGCTCCGAGAGCGAACAGCACGACCGACGAGGCCACGAACGGGATGGCCATCTTGCGTTCCTTGCTGGTCAATCCCGGAACGATGAACATCCAGAGTTGGTACAGGAGTACCGGCAGCGCCACGAGCAGGCCGATGAAGACGACGACTTTCAGCTTCACGACCATCGCGTCGAGGGGTCCCATGTAGAAGAGCGCGCAGCTGTCGGTTGTGCGGAGCTTCGGGTCGATCGTCTTCCAGTAGTTGCAGTACGGATGCAGGAGGAGATTCACGACCGAGCCGTAGAGGAACCACCCAACCACCGCGCCTCCAGAGACCGCGAAGATGCAGACGATCAGGCGTTGACGCAGCTCTTGCAGGTGCTGCATGAGCGTCATCGTGCCCGCTCGTTCCTCGGGGTCACGGCGTCGGATCTTGGGGAAGACGCGCATGAGGGATGGCGGGTGTACTACTCGGCCGCCCGAGGCGGAGCGTCGAGGTCGGGTTCAACCGTGGTGGCCGCGGGCGAGTCATCGACCGGTGTTTCGGTGACGATCGCCGGTGCGACGGTCGAGATCGCGGGAGGCTTGGGCTTCGGCGCCAC
>JAYUAK010000454.1:0-6626 GCA_043741335.1 Actinomycetota bacterium | reverse complement strand
CGTCGATCGTGCCGTTCTCGGCCGCGCTCGCCATGCCGGTGCGGATCTCGCTCGGCTCGGCCACGGGGCTCGAGATCGCGGCGGCGCTCGTGTCGCTGATCGGCTCGACGGCGCTCCTCATCCCGCTGGCTGGGCGGGTCTACACGGGAGCCGTTCTGCGGACGGGGTCGAAGGTGAAGCTCCGCGACGCCTGGCGCGCCGCGAGCTAGCACGAAGTCGCTCGCGCGCGGAAGAGCCGTATCGGCTCCGTGACCCCTTTCAGGTCCGCGGCACCGATGTCTTCGAAGGCGAGGTCGTTGCAGGTCACGCCTTGGACTGCGTCGGCCGTGAGCACGACCTCCGACGGACCGATCCGATCCGCAACGCGCGACGCCACGATCACGGTTCGGCCGTAGAAGTCGCCATCGCGAAAGACGACGGGACCGATGTGCACGCCCATTCGGAGCGGCGGGAGCTCGCTCTGCGAAGCGGCCTCGACCAGCTCGAGGCCGGCGCGCGTGGCGTCCGCGGGGCCACGGAAGTAGAGCATGGCCCCATCGCCCAACAGCTTCACGACCCGGCCGCTGTAGCGCGCCGTGATCAGCCGGAGCGACTCGGCGAGCCGGTCGGCCATGCGTGCCGCGCCTTCGTCTCCGAGCTCCTCCGTGAGCTGCGTCGATCCGGTGAGATCGCAGAACGCGATCGCGGGAGGGTGCTCCGTCGTTCGCTGCACCATCCCGGCGCGGTGCAACGTCATCTCCATGTTCGCCACGACGTCTTCCATGGAGTAGTGCTCCAGGTGTCGTTGGTACAGCAGGTCCACCAGTCGAGCGCCCAGAGGCATCAACGGCGCGGCCACCTGCACCAGGAGATCGATAGCTTCGCGCTGGGATAACCCCATGGCGAACATCGGCTCCTCGAAGTGCTCGCGAAAGAATCGGACCTAGGACTCCGCCAGACGCCGAAGGTTCTCCCCGAAATACCGCGCCGACGCGATTCCTACGTCCTCGTTGCGGCCGGCGAGGTTGAACACCATCGCTCCGATCCGCAAGAGTTCCAGGTCGTCATCGCGCATCCGTTGATCGGGCTCGGGAGCGGGGAGCTGGAGCGCCACGATGAAGAAGCGCTGGGCAAACGCGATGGGAAGGTCGAGCTCTGTGCAGACCTTATCCAGCGTGAGGTCCGATGTCGGCACCGGCCGCGGATAGAGCAGGCTGCCCCATCCCATCGAATAGTGGCCGTCGGCGATCAACCGGCCGATGTCGTCCAACTCGACGCCGGCGCCGCCCATCGCTTCGGCCACCCGCACGAGCTGGATGTCCGACGGGTCGAACCCATCGGGTCCCGGCTCGATGATCTTCAGCTCCGCCATGCGCCGCACGCGCTCGATCGTGGTGTCGGCGAGCGCCGCGAGCTCTTCGTCGGTGACCATCGGTCCGCGATGCTAATTCACGGCGGGCTAGGCGATGGTGATCACACCCCGCATGCCGTAGGCATAGTGCCCCGGAAAGTGGCACCCGAAGAGCAGGCTGCCCGCTTGCAAAGGGAACGTGACCGTGGTGATGACCGTCCCGCCCGGGGGTATGGAGATCTCCCCGGGACGCGGCGCATGCTGGGCCTCGGTGCCGGCCTCGTGCGCCTGCTGCCGCCCTTCGTCGCCGACGATGAACTCGTGATCGATGGGGTCGGTGTTCTCGACGACGAACCGGATGGTTTGGCCGGGTTGGACCTCGATATCCGTCGCGTCGAAATGGGAGAAGTGGATGTGAATGTGGACGGTGCGCATCTGCGGTGGGGTGTGGCGGCGATCCAGCCAGCCGGCCGCGGTCGCGGTCGCCGCCCCCGCCCCCGCGAGGAGCAGAGACAGCAGGATCATGCCGACCCCCGCCGCTTGTATCCGCCTGCCGCGCATCAGACGGCGATGTGCGGTCGGGACCGCCGTCGCCCGATGACGCCTGCGCCCACCAGCACCACGATCGAGGCGAGCGCGACCCAGGCTGCGGGCCAGAGACCGGTGCCGGTGGTTGAGAGTTGGTCGGCGTGGAGCCCAGCGGCCGCGGCGCTCGGCTGACCGAACCCGCTCGCGTCCACGGCCAGGTCGTTGGTCAGCTGACCCGCCGTTGTGTTCACGTTGATCTTCGTGAGCCACATCTGGTCGGTGGGCAGCCACTTCATGCCGCGGTCCGACCGGAGGTCGCTGAGCAGCGAGGCGGAAGCCGGCTCGCTGACCTCCTGGATCAAACCTCGTTGGTCGGGGTCGCCGTTGGGAAGCTCGGCCAGGGGAAGGGTAGCCGGCTCGATGTCGGTCAGCAGGTAGACGTCGGCCTGGACAAGATCGGCCTGGTTTCGCCCGAGCGCCAGGATCCGTAGCGGCACCCACGGGTTGGGCGTGGGGATCACCACGTGGACCGGCGTGCCCTGACCCTGCTGCACGCCCTGGGCGTTCGCGCGGCCGACGTCGAACCTCACGGCCATGAAGATCGGGCTGCGCTCGGCGTAGAACTGCAGAACCTCGGGCGCGTCGG
Source organism: Actinomycetota bacterium (assembly GCA_043741335.1). Lineage (GTDB taxonomy): Bacteria > Actinomycetota > UBA4738 > UBA4738 > HRBIN12 > JBBQVZ01. The sequence continues at coordinate 4,122 of JAYUAK010000454.1, read as the reverse complement.
GCGGAAGAAAGAAGCCGTGCTCGCGCGCCCAGTTGCCGACGTCGACGGCGCCACCCTTGAGGACCGTGATGTCGAGCGCGTCGATCTGCGTCTCGAGCAGCACGGTCGCGCCTGCGCTCTCGGCTGCTGTCGCGAACACCGCCTTGTCTTGGGGCGGCTGCGTCTCCAGGATCAGGCGTTGCAGGGTCCAATCGCCGCCCTTGATCACCTTGGTCGGCACGCCGGGCAGCGGGACGATCGATCCGACCTCGGTGGCGTCGGCGCCCGCGAACTCGAACGACGTCACGTAGTGCTCGACTCCCGCGTGGTAGGCCGCGAGGGTCGTGGTGCGCGTCAGGCTGACGGTTCCGTTCGGCGTAACCAGACCTCCACACGCAAACGCGCTCCCGGTCGGAACGAGGACGAGGAGCGCGACGGTGGAAGCGAGAACGGCTTTGCGAGCGAAGCGTGTGCGATGACGACGGACCATGGGGGTGTCCTCCTTCGCGAGATGCCGTTGGACGGAATGCCCGGGGCGTGAGGTTCCCCGCGATCGGAGCTGGGTCGTTCCGTCGGCCTCAAGAAACTTGCAAGATAGGTCCACGATGAGCCCTCGAACCGATCCATCACCCAAGGCTGGGTGGACGCGCAACAACCTCCGACATGGCATGGCCATGCTCCGCTACGGACGACATCCGGCGGCCACCGTTTACGACAGCATCGGTGAGGATTTCTTCCTCGCGCTGGCACCCGGCTGGCTGAACCTCGGTCTCTGGGAGGGGAACGGGACCGATCCGGCCGAGGCGCCGGTGGCGGTGCGCCGGTTAGTCGAGACGCTCGCCGGCCGCCTTCCCAAAGGCGCGGACGTGCTCGACGTAGGCAACGGGTTGGCCGCGCAGGACCCGGTGATCGCCGATGTCGCCGACACCAGGCGGTTGGTCGCCCTCAACATCACTCGGTCGCAACTGGTGTCCGGCCGGCAACGACTCGCTGAGGCGAGTGCGAGCCCCGTGAACGGCGACGCGACCCGGATGCCGTTCGCCGACGGAGCGTTCGACGGCGTGATCAGCGTCGAGGCCGCGTTCCATTTCCCCTCGCGGGCCAGGTTCTTCGCCGAGGCGTACCGGGTCGTTCGGCCCGGGGGAGTGCTGACCATGTCCGATATCCCTACGTACCGCTATCCCCGCGGGCCGCGCGAGATCATCGCCGCGTTGTCGCAACTGCGCGTCTGGGGTCTCGGCACGCATGCCGCCGCGACGCCGGTCGAGATCGTCGATGCCGTCGAGGCTGCGGGATTTGTGGAGGTGCAGACCGAGCTGGTGGGGGAGCGAGTGATCGCGCCGGCGTTGCGGTTCGTGCGGGATCGGATCGATCGCGCCCGCGGCGAGGCCACCGGCTCCTATCGGCTCGCGGCGTCGATCATGCTCTCGCAGGTCGAGCTGCTCTGGGAACGGGGAATGATCGACTACCTGCTGCTGCGAGCGACGAAACCCACGGAGTAGTCTGCGACGGACTAGTCACCCAGTTCGCGCCGGAGCGCCGGGAGCGGGAGCTGGCCGAGTGCGAGCACCCGGTCGTGGAACGCGGGAAGGGAGAACGCGGCGCCGTCGCGTGCTTCGGCGGCGCGGCGGGCGTTGACGATCTCGATCATCCCGACCATGTACGACAGGGCCTGACCGGGGATCGTCACGTAGCGATCGACCTCGATCGATGCGTCGACCGACGGGACGCCGATCTCCTCGAGCGTCGCGACGGCTCGCTCGCGCGACCAGCCGAGCGCGTGGATCCCGGTGTCGGTCACCAAGCGCCCGGCGCGCATCCCTTGCGCCTCCAGCATCCCCAGCCGCTCCCAGTCGTCGACGTACAGACCCACCTCGTCGGCGAGGCGCTCGCTGTACAGACCCCATCCTTCGCAGAACGCGCTCCCGGCGAGGATCCCGCCGAACCGTCGGAGCGCCGGCCTGTCCATCAGCTCCTGCTCGATCGAGATCTGGAAATGGTGACCCGGATTCGCCTCGTGATACGTGAGGCTCGCGACGTGGTGCAGGGGCCGCTGCTCCAGGTCCGAAGTGTTGATGTAGTACGCGCCGACGCGCGAGCCGTTCTCCGTCGGCGGGTTGTAGAAGCCGAGCGGCGTGTCGTGCTCGCGGTACTCCTCGACGGGACGGACCTCGCAGTTGGCCTTGGGCAGCCGGCCGAAGAACCCCGGGGCAGCGTCCCAGCTCTTCTGCACCTGTTCGCGCGCGAGCGTGAGCATCGCCTCACGGGTCGGAGCGGTGTTCGCGCCGCTCGCGTCGTGCGCCGCGATGGCGTCCTCGGCGCTTGCGTAGCCCAGACGCGCGGCGGTGTCGCGTCGTTCCTGCTGGATCGCCTCGTATCGATCCAGGCCGAGGTCGTGCACGGCCTGCGCCTCGAGTGGCAGCGTCGTCCACGCGAGGATCGATGCGGCGTACATGTCGTCGCCCCCCGGGAGCTGCGACAACCCGATCGACTCGGTCGCATGCGGGAGGTAGTCGCGCAGTACCGTGAGGTATCGCTCGAACGCGGGGTTCACGTGGTCGCCGACGGTGGCCGCGATGCGAGCGCGCGCGGAGTCGTCGTCGCCGGCGGGCGCGACGGCCGGCGATCCTTCCGCGGGAAGCGCGAGCAGGCGCTCGAGCTGTCCGATCGCTCGTTCGACGACGATCCGCGGCGAGGTCACCTTGGCTGCGATGCCCTCCCTGGCGACGTCGGCCCACGCCTGGAGGTACGCCGGGAACCCGGACAGCCGGTGCATATACCGGTCGAGCCGTTCCGGCGTGTCGACGGATTGGATCGACGCCACCTCGGCGAGCGTGGTGATCGGACCCCAGAAGTGCGCGGCCGCGCGCAGGCGGTCCGCGCGGTGCTCGAGCTCCGCCAGGCTCCTGCGCGCGCACGCCTCCAGGACGTCGAGCGTCCCGCGCAGGTTCTCGTCGAGCGCGTCGCGGTCGATCGAGGTGAGCTCCGCGAGCGCGCCGCGGTTGAGCGAGCCCGACCGGGCGCGCCCGTGCTCGCTCGGATCCGCGAGCCGGTCGTCGTACCGCTCGTCACCGACGAGCGTGCCGAGCATCGGCTCGAGCTCGAGCAGTTGATCCCAATAGCGTTCGGCGAGCGCCTTGGCCTTTTGAGCGTTGGGGTCGAAGTCGATCATCAGGATTCCTCTCGTCTGCGCGTCGGTCGCTGCGTTTTACAGGAGGCCCAGGGTACCGGCGCCGTCGACCTGCAGCGCGGCTCCGCTGACGAACCCGGCGGCGTCTGAGCACAGGAATGCGACGATCCTGCCGAAGTCCTCCGGATCACCCTGGCGGCCCTCGTACCCGAGCTCCTTCACGCGGTCGGTGGCATGCAGGCCGGGGCACGCGAGGTTCAACGTGATGCCGTCGGCAATCAGATCCTGCGCCGCCGTCTTCGCCCACGCCCACAGGCCGGTGCGGGCAGTGTTCGAGTACGCGAGCGTCGGGATCGGCTGCTTCACCGAGTTGGATGTGATCAGGCAGATCCGACCCCAGCCCGCCGCGCGCATATGGGGAACGGCGGCCTGCACCAAGCGGATCGAGGTGATCAGATTCGCGTTCAGTGCGGCGAGCAGGTCGTCGTCGGTTACGTCGAGCGCGCGCGCCTGTGGCGGACCACCGGCATTGGCCACCAGGATGTCCAGCGAGCCGAACCGCTCAACGGTCGCGGCGACGAGCCGCGCGGGCGCGTCGGGCTCGGTCACATCGGCCGGGATCGCGAGGACCTCGCCGGGGAGCTCCGCCGCGGTGGCCTCCAGACGCTCGGGGTCCCGCGCGCAGATGACCACTTTTGCGCCTTCATGCGAGAGCGCGAGCGCGGTCCCGCGCCCGAGCCCCTTGGATGCGGCCGTGACCAGCGCAACCTTGCCGTCGATCCCCAGGTCCATCGCGCAGCATGCTACGCGGTCCGGAACGCCCTTCAGCTCGTGCTCGCCGGCGTCGTCGATTCGCGTACGCGTTCGCCCCGACCGCCGGATCGAGGCAGGCGAGGAATCCCCCAACTGGGACGCCTACGATGCGATCTGCAAGACGTTCGGGTGGGGCAGATGTTCGTTCGGCATTTAGGGTGTGTCAGCGTCCTCGGCTGGGGCCGCCTTAAAGGAGGACG
>JAYUAK010000453.1:0-2815 GCA_043741335.1 Actinomycetota bacterium | reverse complement strand
ACAAGCCGGGGACCGGCACCTGCTACCACGAGGAGGCGGAGCTCGAAACGTTCTTCCACGCGGGGCACATGGCCGGGCTCCAGGTGGGCGTGCATGCGATCGGGGATCGCGCCATCGAACAGGTGGTGTCCGTGTGGGAGCGCGTGTACCGCGCGCTCAACTCCCGCGAACGCCGGCACTTCCGCGCGCGACGACACCGCGTCGAGCACTTCGAGATGGCCAGCACGTCTCTGGTGGAACGCGCGGCGATGCTCGGTCTCGCGGTCTCGGTGCAACCGACGTTCGACCGGTTCTGGGGAAATCCCGACGGTCTCTACGACGTGGGGCTCGGATGGGAACGCGCCGCGTCGATGAACCCGTTCCGCACCATGATCGAGCGAGGCCTCGAGGTCGGGGCGGGGTCGGACACTCCCATCACGCCGTTCGACCCGATGCTGTTGATCGCTGCGTGTCAGATGCATCACGATGCGGCACAACAACTCTCGAGGTTCGAGGCTATCCGCCTCCATACGACGGGGAGCGCGCGTGTTGGTCACCAAGAGGAGAAGAAGGGCGCCCTTGGGCCCGGCATGCACGCCGACCTTGCCGCCTACGACGACGATCCGATGACGGCTGAAGACGTCGAGGGACTCCGCCCGATCCTCACCGTCTCGCTCGGCCGAGAAGTGTTCGCACGCTGATGAGCCCTCCTCAGGTCGCTGTTTCCGGGGCATGCGACGGTTTGTCACTCTTTGTCCGGCTCTCGGCTTGACGCTCGCAACCGGCGCGGCGTACCTTTCGCGTCGCGTCGCCGCCCCGGCGGAGGCGCACGGTAGGACCCAAGAGGCTGAGTAGAGAACGCGGCGCCCCGGCGTTGCGGCCCCAAAGGTCTCTTGGGTCCTTACCTATCTCCGGCCCACCCTTCGGACGGTTCTCCCGGAGCTCTTCTTGCGGGCCTCCGATGCGTTCTTGTCGATCCCGGTTGCATCGCGCCTCGACGGCTGTACAATCCGCGCGCAAATCGAGGCGGTCACGCTCCGGAGGTGAGCGACGTGAAGGGCACGATGGACGACACCGAACATCCGGTCGAAGACGACGAGACGGCTGACGAGGAGGACCTCGAGGACGTCGAGCCCACCGAAGCCGACATGGACGAGGCCGTCGTGCCTGGCGAACCTCCCGAACCCGCCGATCCCGCAGCGGTGGCCGAGGTGGAGTCGATCCAGGATCTCCTCGTCAAGCAGGAGGCTCGGGCCGAGGAAGAGGAGGCCGAGGAAGACGACGAGACCGCCGTCGCCGTCGGTAAAGAGGACCGACTCGAGCCGGTCGAGACTCGAGTCGTGCCCATCCAGGCGACCGAGTTCGTATGCAAGAGGTGCTTCCTGGTCAAACACCGGAGCCAGCTGGCGGACAAGAAGAGGATGCTCTGCCGAGACTGCGCCTGAGGGCGCGTCCCTCCCTCCCTGTCTCGCTCCCGATCGCGCTCGCGAGTGGGCTGATCGTTTCCGCCGCGTTCCCGCCCCTCGGATGGTGGCCGCTCGCGTTTGTGGGCGTCGCTCCATTCCTATGGCTCCTCCGCTCCGCCGGAGGCCGGAGAGGGGCAGCGCTCGGGCTCGCGTTCGGCCTGGGCTGCTACGGAGCGACGCTCTACTGGATCGAGCGCTTCGGGCAGATGGCGTGGTTGTCGCTCACCCTCCTCGCCACCGCGTCGGCGGTCGTGTTCGGGATGCTCGCGCCCGTCGTCTATCGACGCGGCCGCCCGATCGTGACGGCGGTGGGCCTCGCCGCGCTGTGGACCGTGACGGACTGGATCCGCACGATGTGGCCCCTGGGTGGCTTCAGTTGGGGATCGCTCGGCGTCTCGCAGGTCGACAATCGGGTAACTCTCCGTCTGGCGACGATCACGGGAGCCTGGGGGGTGACGTTCGTCGTTCTTGCCGTGAATGCGCTCCTTGTGGAGGCGGTCGTCGGCGGTGGGGGAGGACGGCGTCGGGCCGGCCGCATCGGGCTCGCTGCCATCTCGATCGCGGGTCCACTCGTGATCCCGTTCTCCGTCCCCGACGGCCGCGACGTCGATGTCGCGACGCTGCAGGTCGACGTCAGGCAAGCCGCGAGCGCTTCGACGATCAGCGAGGACGAGGGCGTCGCGCGCCTGCACATCGCGCTGCACGCTCAGCTCGCGGCCGACCCGCCGGACCTGGCCGTCTGGGGGGAGGGGGCGCTCGATCCGGGGGCGGCCAACGACCCACGGATCCTCGAGGACGTGCGACGCGCGATCGCGGCGGTCGCAGCTCCGACGCTCGCCGGCGCCGTCCTCGACGATCCGGACGGCACGCAGCGAACGAGCGCGGTCCTGTTCGACGGCGCAGGGAACCTGGTCGACCGCTACGACAAGGTGCACTTGGTGCCGTTCGGCGAGTTCGTGCCGTGGCGGCGCGAGCTCTCGTGGATCTCCGCGATCCAGCAGATCCCGGTCGACCGAACGCCGGGGGAGCGCGTGCACACCGTGTCCACGGCCGGCCTGCCACCGTTCGCGACTCCGATCTGCTTCGAGAACAGCTTCCCGGCGCTGATGCGAGCGTTCGTCCGGGCGGGAGCGACGTTCCTGGTGGTGCCGGTGAACAATGCGTCGTACGGGACGACGGCGGCCTCGGCGCAGCAACTCCAGATGAGCCGGATGCGCGCGGTCGAGGACGGACGGTGGGTCGTGAACGCGGCCGTCTCGGGGATCTCCGCCTTCATCGATCCTTCGGGCCGCGTCGTCGCAGACGTTGGTCTGTTCGAGCCGGCGATCCTGCGGCACACGATCCGCTCCTCGGACGCGACGACGCTCTAT
>JAYUAK010000452.1:0-2825 GCA_043741335.1 Actinomycetota bacterium | reverse complement strand
GGGGCAGCTGGGTCTGTCCGAAGGCGCTGATCCGTGACCGGTCGTGGGACACGATCGGGGACCGCGCCCGAGTCGCCTCGCAACTCCACAGGGCGGAGCGACGGTGACCTGCGTCGTCACTGTCGGCGAGGCCATGGTCGGGCTGTGGGAGGAAGCCTCCGGCACGGTCCACCAAAGCTTCGGCGGCGACGCGCTCAATGTGGCGGTCTACCTCGCCCGCGCGGCTCCAGAGGTTCGCGTGATGCTGGGGAGCGCCATCGGAGACGACGACATGAGCGGCGCACTGGTGGAAATGTGCACCCTGGAGGGCGTGGACACGTCGGACCTGGCTCGCGTTCCGCGGACGCGGATCGGCACCTATCTCGTTCGGGTCGACGATGCCGGCGAGCGGACCTTCGAGTACCGGAGGAGCCACAGTCCGTTCCGCGGGGCGCTCGACGCCGGAGATGACCTGCTCCCCGATCCGGCGAGGGTCGATCTCCTCTGGTTCAGCGGTATCACGCTGGCGGTCCTGCACGACAGCGGAAGGGAGCGCTTGCTGGGCTACGCAGGATCCGTCAGAGGGGTTGGCGGCGAGGTCGCGTACGACCCCAACTACCGTCCGGCGCTCTGGGGCGACGTCGAGGAGGCGCGACAATGGGCCATCCGCGCATCGTCATCGGCGGACATCCTGCTCGCATCCGTGGACGACGGTCGTCAACTCACACATCGAACGGAGGCGAGAGCGGTCGCCGAGGCATTCCTCGAGATGGGCGCCAAGGAGGTCGTCGTCACCGACGGCCCCGCGCCGTGCGTACTTGCGTGGGACGGCCGGATCGAGGAGATGCCGAGCATCGTAGCGAACGCCGTGGTCGTCGACACGACCGCGGCGGGAGACGCCTTCGATGCCGGGTATCTCTCCCGCCGCGTGCACGGTGCCGATCCGTCATCGTGCGCGATCGCGGGTCACCGACTGGCCGCGCGCGTCGTCGCTCATCGAGGAGCGATCATCCCCGTGGAACAGTCAAGCTAGTCTGAGGCGGACTAGTTTACGCTGCCGGTGCCCGTGCCGGTGCCGGCCTTGGCCCGGAGCCCGGCGATCATGAGATCGAGTCCGTATTCGAACCGCTCATCGATGTCGCCCTGCATCAGATAGGGAAGCGATGACAGGAAGCAGGGGAACTCGTCGGCGGGGAGCCCGGCAACCATGCGTTCGGGATCCGGCGATCCAGCCGGGGACTCCGCCGCGCGCATCATGCCGACCTCGAACATCACGAACCCGACGATGTAGCCCCCGAAACAGCAGAACGCCTTCACGGTGTCGTCCTCGGGCAAGCCCGCTTCTCGAAGCAGCCGCAACGCGACCTCGGTGGGCCGGATCGATCCCGGGGACACGGCGGGGCTCTTCGCCTCTGAGATGAGAGCCATCATGCCGGGATGTGCTCGGAGCGCCTGCCGCCACGAGCGGGCGGCTCGCCGCGCACGTTCCTCCCATGGGCCCCTGGTTCCCGGATCGAGGAACTGTGAGTGAACGTGGTCTCGGATGCCTTCGAGCAGGTCTTCCTTGTCTTGAACGTGGTTGTAGAGCGACATCGCTTCGACGCCCAGCTCGCGGCCCACACGGCGCATCGAGACCGCGTCGAGGCCCTCGGAATCCATGATCTGGAGTGCGGCCTCGACGATCCGTTCCCTCGAAAGCTTCTCTCGCTGTTTCGTTTCCGTTTGCTGTTCCATAGCCACGATGATCCCTGAGAAAGTAGTTGACGACTTACACCGTACGGTTGTAGAACATACACCGTAAGCATACACCGTACGTCAATGCGACCTGCGGATGACCGCACGACAAGCCGAACGAAAGAGGTAGGCGGATGAAGATCAACCCGGAATCCCTGGCTCGAGCGAGCAGCCGGCACCCGTGGAGGGTCATCGGCATATGGGGAGCGGTGTTCGTCGCGATGATCGGGCTCTCCAGCACGCTCCTCGGTGGCGTCCTCACGAACGACATCTCGTTCACGAACAAGCCGGACTCGATCAAGGCGCAGGACGTCATCGACACGCAGTTCTCGCAGGCGCAGGTCGGGAAGAGCACCGAGTATGTGATCGTGCAGTCGGCCTCGCTCACGGTCGCAGATCCCGGGTACCAGACGTACGTCAAGGGATTGCAGGAGGCCCTCGCGAAGCGGACCGATCTCCTCGTGGCATCTCCCACGACCTACTACGACGCGCTGAGCGCTTCTCCTGATGCCGCGGCCGGGCTCGTTTCGAAGGACAAGCACTACACGTTGATCCCGGTGGCGATCGTCAATGACGACACCTCCACCATCGACGATCTTCGTTCGACCATCGCCACGAACTTGCCCAGCGGATTCACCACCCAGCTCGCGGGACAGTCGACGCTCAACGCCGACTTCGCGAAGATCGCGCAGGAAGACGCGAAGAAAGGCGAGTCCATCGGGATCCTGGCGGCGCTCGTGGTCCTGGTGGTGGTCTTCGGGGCGATCGTCGCAGCGTTGCTGCCGATCGGCATGGCCATCTTCGCGATCGCGGTCGCGCTGGGGATCACCGCGCTGGTGGGTCAGATCGTGCAGTTCAACCTCTTCGTGACGAACATCATCTCGATGATCGGGCTGGCGGTCGGTATCGACTACTCCTTGTTCATCGTGTCGCGATTCCGTGAGGAGCGGAAGAAGGGGTTCGACAAGCTCGAGGCGATCGGCGCCGCCGGCGCCACCGCGAACCGCGCGGTCTTCTTCAGCGGCATGACGGTCGTGCTCGCGCTGCTTGGCATGTTCATCATCCCGACCACGATCTTCCGCGCGCTGGCTGCGGGAGCCATCTTCGTCACC
>JAYUAK010000451.1:0-6677 GCA_043741335.1 Actinomycetota bacterium | reverse complement strand
TATCGGGCGGCGGCAAGAAGCCGTGGCGTCAGAAGGGAACCGGCCGGGCTCGGCAGGGATCGATCCGATCGCCACAATGGGTGGGCGGCGGCGTCGCGCACGGGCCGCACCCGCACTCGCACGAGATGCGCGTGAACAAGAAGATGCGCCGTGGCGCGCTCCGCTCCGCGCTCACCGACGCGCTGCAGAGCGGGAAGCTCGCCGTCGTGAACGACATCGTCTTCGACGAGCCGAAGACGCGCGAGGCCGTCGATCTCCTTCGCGCGCTCGAGCTCGAGGGAAAGGTGCTCGTGGTGCTTCCGGAGCCGCAGGAGGTCGTGGAGAAGTCGTTCCGCAACCTGCGCCATGTCCGGATCACCTACGCGAAGAGCCTGGGCACATACGAGATCCTTCGGGCGGACCGGGTCCTGTTCACCGAGGCTTCGCTCGGCGTGCTCGACGGCTCCAAGGGGGTGGCGGAGTGAAGTCGCCTCGTGACGTGATCATCCGGCCCGTCGTCTCGGAGAAGTCCTACGCGGGGATCGAGCAGAACACGTACACGTTCCTGGTCGACCCGCGAGCGAACAAGACCGAGATCAAGATGGCCGTCCAGGTGATATGGGACGTGACCGTGACCTCGGTGAACACGCTCAACCGTCGCGGCAAGGTCAAGCGCCGCGGCTACACGAAGGGCAAGCGCGCCGACGAGAAGCGCGCGATCGTCACGCTCGCCCACGGCGACGCGATCGAGATCTTCGAAGGTGGGATGGGATAGATGGCCGTTCGCAAGTACAAGCCGACGACGCCGGGGCGCCGTGGCGCAAGCGTCTCGTCCTTCGAGGAGATCACGCGCTCCACGCCGGAGAAGTCGCTCGTCGTCAAGGGGCGCAAGAAAGCCGGGCGCAATGTGCACGGCCGGATCACGGCGCGCCACCAGGGCGGCGGGAACAAGCGACGCTACCGCCTCGTCGACTTCCGCCGGAACAAGGACGGGGTTCCCGCGAAGGTCGCTCACATCGAGTACGACCCGAACCGGAGCGCACGTATCGCGCTGCTGCACTACGCGGACGGGGAGAAGCGCTACATCCTTGCGCCGCAAGGCGTCATGCAGGGCGACACGCTGATGTCGGGTCCCGACGCTGAGATCCGGCCCGGCAACTCGCTTCCGCTCCGCAATATCCCGGTGGGTACGGTGATCCACGCCATCGAACTGAAGCCGGGCGCCGGAGCCAAGATGGCGCGTTCGGCCGGGACCAGCGTTCAGCTGATGGCGAAGGAAGGTAAGTACGCTACCCTTCGTCTTCCCTCCGGCGAGACCCGTCTCGTCGATGCCACGTGCAAGGGGACCGTGGGAGTGGTGGGCAATCCCGAGCACGAGTTGATCCGGCTCGGAAAAGCTGGCCGCAACCGCTGGAAGAACAAGCGTCCGTCTGTCCGTGGTGTGGCGATGAACCCCGTCGACCACCCGCTCGGCGGCGGTGAAGGCAAGTCCTCCGGTGGTCGTCATCCGACGTCGCCATGGGGCAAGAAGGAAGGCCGTACGCGCAAGAAGAACAAGGCGTCGAGCAAGTACATCGTTCGCCGTCGCGGGAAGGGTCGTGGCTGATGCCAAGGTCGGTGAAGAAGGGTCCGTTCGTCGACGAGCACCTGATGGTGAAGATCGACGAGATGAACAAGCGCGGCGACAAGCGCGTAGTCAAGACGTGGTCGCGTCGCTCCACCGTGGTGCCCGAGATGGTGGGGCACACGATCGCCGTGCACGACGGCCGCAAGCACGTGCCGATCTTCGTCTCGGAGTCGATGGTCGGTCACAAGCTCGGCGAGTTCGCGCCTACGCGCACGTTCCGTTCGCACGCCAGGGACGAGCGCAGGACCGGAGTGAGGTAGGGAAGTGGAAGCACGCGCCACCGTCAAATACATCCGTACGTCGCCGCAGAAGATGCGTCGCGTCGCGGATCTCATCCGCGGGCAGCACGTCGAGGAAGCTCGGCGGATCCTGCGCTTCTCGCCGATCGGAGCCACGCAAGATGTGGAGAAGCTGCTGAACTCCGCGGTCGCCAACGCCGAGCAGCAGCCCGGTGTGGTCGGCGAGAACCTGGTGGTGGCCAAGGTCTGGGTAGACGACGGTCCGACGCTCAAGCGATTCCGGCCGCGCGCCTATGGCCGAGCGACGAAGATTCGCAAGCGCACGTCGCACGTGACGCTGGTCGTGCAGACGATGGGAGATGAACGCTAAGTGGGTCACAAGGTCAACCCGTACGGGTTCCGGCTGGGGGTCATCTACCCCTGGAAGTCCAACTGGTATGCCCGTCGCGACTACGCGGACCAGCTGCACGAAGACGTGTGGATCCGCAAGCACATCCGCGGGCGTCTGTCGCGCGCCGGCATCTCGAGCATCGACATCGAACGCAAAGGCGACCAGATCTGGGTTTTCATCCGCACAGCCCGCCCCGGCATCGTGATCGGACGCAAGGGCGCCGAGGTCGATCGCCTTCGCAAGGACATCGAGAGGTTCACCAAGAAGCGTGTTGACGTGAAGGTCGAGGACATGAACCAGGCCGCCAGCGAGTCGCGCCCCGAGACCGACGCCGCGCTCCTGGCGCAGGGCGTCGCCGAGCAGCTGGTCGGCCGCGTGGCTTTCCGTCGCGCGATGCGCCGAGCCGTGCAGACGGCGATGCGCGCCGGTGCTCTGGGCGTCCGGGTGCAGGCCGGTGGCCGGCTTGGTGGCACCGAGATGTCACGTCGCGAGTGGTACCGCGAGGGTCGCGTACCCCTGCATACCCTTCGCGCAAAGGTCGACTACGGCACGGCAGAGGCCAAGACGACGTTCGGCCAGATCGGCGTGAAGGTCTGGGTCTACCACGGCGATCAGATCCCGGATCGCGAGCAGGCAACCGAACGCGCCCTGGCTCGCGCCCGCGTGGGAACCGGTGGACGTAGCGCTCCGGGCGCCTCTCGCACCGCGCCCGCACCGGCGGCGGCAGCAGCCCCGGTAGCCGCATCGGTACCGGCAGCTGCACCCGCTGCGGTCGCGGTCGCCGAACCGATCGCCGAGGTCGTTACCATCGAACCTGCCGAGGTCGTGGACGTGGGCACCGTCGAGCCGCCCGTAGCTGCCGAGACGCCGCAGGCCGAAGCACCAGAGGCGTCCGAAGCACCAGAGGCGCCCGAAGCGACGCAAGAGGGTGACGCCTGATGCTCGCGCCCAAGAAGGTCAAGCACCGCAAGCAGCACCGTGGCAACCGTCGCGGCATGGCCAAGGGCGGCACCGAGATCCAGTTCGGGGACTATGGCCTCGTGGCGCTCGAGGCAGCATGGATCACGAACCGCCAGATCGAGGCGGCCCGTGTTGCCATCACTCGTCACATCCGTCGCGGTGGGAAGGTCTGGATCAACATCTTCCCGGACAAGCCGGTAACGAAGAAGCCCGCCGAAACGCGCATGGGCTCTGGCAAGGGCAACCCGGAGGGCTGGGTCGCCGTCGTGAAGCCGGGTCGCGTGATGTTCGAGCTGGCCGGCGTGCCGGAGTCTCTTGCGAAAGAGGCCATGAGTCGCGCGCAACACAAGCTGCCGATCAAGACGAAGTTCATCAGCCGGGTGGGGGGCGAGTAGCCGATGCCGAGCACGAGCAAGGCCTCCGAGCTCCGGGAGCTTCCCGACGACGAGCTCGTCGTGCGGATGGAGTCTGGCAAGGAGGAGCTCTTCAACCTGCGTTTTCAGCTCGCCACGGGCCAGCTGGACAACCCGGCGCGGATGAAAGAGGTCCGTCACGACGTGGCGCGTATCGCCACGGTGCTCCGCGAACGCGAGATCGAGCAGGAGCTCGACGCGGTCGCGGGCGAGGAGGAGAACGAGCAGTGAGCGACGAACAAACGACGCTCGAGCGTGGCCGGCGGAAGACCCGGACCGGCGTGGTCGTGTCCGACAAGATGGACAAGACCGTCCTGGTCCGCATCGACCGACAGATGCGACACGCGCTGTACGGCAAGATCGTGCGGCGTTCGTCGAAGCTCGCGGCGCATGACGAGAACAACGACGCACACATGGGCGACACCGTCCGTGTGATGGAGACCCGTCCGATCTCAAAGACCAAGCGCTGGCGCGTGGTCGAGATCGTCGAACGGGCGCAGTAGTAACTCGAGGAGCAACGGGTGATCCAACAGGAGACGCGCTGCAAGGTGGCGGACAACACGGGGGCTAAAGAGGTCCTGTGCATCCGCGTGCTCGGCGGCTCGGCTCGTCGGTACGCGGGCGTCGGCGACGTGATCGTCGGTACGGTGAAGGACGCGCTCCCGGGCGGTGCCGTGAAGAAGGGCGACGTCGTTCGCGCGGTGGTCGTGCGGACCTCGAAGGAGCGCCGCCGACCCGACGGCTCCTACATCCGCTTCGACGACAACGCAGTTGTTCTGATCAACGAGCAGAAGAACCCGCGCGGCACGCGCATCTTCGGACCCGTGGCTCGTGAGCTTCGGGAGAAGCGGTTCATGAAGATCATCTCGCTTGCACCGGAGGTGCTGTAGATGCCCGGCGTCGACATCAAGAAGGACGACATGGTGAAGGTCCTGCAAGGCAAGGACCGTGGCAAGGAAGGCCGAGTGGTCCGCGTGCTGCCCCGCGAGGGTCGCGTCATGGTCGACGGCGTCGCGCTCGCCAAGAAGCACATGCGGTCGACCGGTAAGCGGTCCACCAGCGGCCAGCAGCTCCAGCAGGGCGGGATCATCGACGCGGAGATGTTCATCGATATCTCGAACGTGGCGATCATGTGCAAGAGCTGCGGCAGGCCCACACGCATCGGTCACCGGGTCGAGGGCGACGTGAAGGTGCGGATCTGCCGGCGATGCGAAGCGGAGCTTTGAGGACCATGGCGGACTACACACCCAGGATGAAGCAGCGGTTCCGTGAGGAGCTGGTCCCTGCGCTGAAGGAACAACTCGGTCTCGCGAACGTCATGCAGGTTCCTCGCTTCGAGAAGGTCGTCATCAACATGGGCGTGGGTGACGCCGTGAAGGACGGTCGTATGCTTGACGCCGCGCTCGCGGACCTCGAGGTGATCACCGGTCAGAAGCCGGTGGTGACCAAGGCTCGCAAGTCGATCGCCGGATTCAAGCTCCGCGAAGGCATGTCGATCGGCGCGAAGGTCACCCTGCGGGGGGACCGCATGTGGGAGTTCCTTGACCGGCTCGTCACCTTGGCGCTCCCCAGGATCCGCGACTTCCGTGGGTTGGACCCGAACGCGTTCGACGGGCACGGCAACTACACGCTCGGCGTGACCGAGCAGCTGATCTTCCCGGAGATCGACTACGACAAGGTGTTGAAAGTGCGAGGCATGGACATCACGGTGGTCACCACCGCGCAGAACGATGACGAAGGGCGCGCCTTGCTGTTGGCGCTGGGGTTCCCGTTCCCGGGACTCGCGGCGGCGGCACAGGCGAGCTAGAGGACTGAGGTATGGCGAAGAAGGCCCTGATCAACAAGCAGCAGAGGCAGCCCAAGTATCGGGTGCGTGGCTACACGCGTTGCCGCCGATGCGGCCGGCCGCGTGCCGTCTACAAGAAGCTCTTGCTTTGCCGCGTGTGCTTCCGAGAGCTGGCGCACGCCGGCGAGCTTCCGGGGGTGACCAAAGCGTCGTGGTGAGCACCGATCTGGTCAAGAGCACCATCAGCCGGAAACGGAAGTTCTCTTCGAACATCTCCGACCCCGTGGCGGACCTGCTAACCCGTATCCGCAACTCGAATCTGGCGTACAAGGACGAGTTGATCGCGCCGATCTCGAAGCTCGCCGAGTCGGTCTTGCGCATCCTCGAACAGGAGGGCTACATCGACGGGTTCGAGCGTGAGGGCGAAGGGGTCGAGCAGGCGTTCCGCATCCGGCTGAAGTACGGCAAGCAGCGTCAGCGGACGATCTCGGGGATCAAGCGGATCTCGACCCCGGGTCGCCGGGTCTACGCGCAGCGCAACAAGCTGCCGCGCGTCCTGGGCGGCCTCGGGGTGGCCATCGTGTCCACCTCTCAGGGCGTCATGACGGATCGGGACGCATCCAAGAAGGGTATCGGCGGCGAGGTCCTCGCCTTCGTGTGGTGATGAACGTATGAGTCGGATCGGTAAGCAGCCCATCGAGCTCCCCAGCGGTGTCCAGGTCGACATCGCCGACGGGAACGTCGTGACGGTCAAGGGACCTCGCGGGTCGCTGACCCAAACGATGCATGTCGACATGCTGATCGCGATCGAGGACGGCACGCTCACCGTGCAGCGGCCGGACAACGAGGGTTTCCATCGGAGTCTCCACGGCCTCACGCGGTCGCTGCTCTTCAATATGGTCGATGGCGTGACGAATGGGTTCGAGAAGCGTTTGCAGATCGTGGGCGTCGGCTACCGCGCGGCGCTGAAGGGTAGCGACCTGGAGATCGCCGCCGGTTACTCCCACCCGGTCTTCGTGGCGCAGCCGGACGGCATCGAGTTCGAGGTGCCGACGCCAACTCAGATCGTGGTGCGGGGCAACGACAAACAGCAGGTCGGTGAGATCGCCGCGAACATCAGGAAGGTCCGCAAGCCCGAGCCGTACAAGGGCAAGGGCATCCGGTACGAGGGCGAGTACGTGCGGAAGAAGGCCGGCAAGGCCGCGAAGACGGGTGCTGCCTGATGGACGCGAAGACGAAGCGGGCAGCGCGGGTCCGTCGACACGGGCGCGTGCGGAAGAAG
>JAYUAK010000450.1:0-2836 GCA_043741335.1 Actinomycetota bacterium | reverse complement strand
GCGCGGCGCCCGAAGGCATCCTCACCGAATGCGCTTGGAAGGTCGGGCATTCCTTCCGGAGTTCGTCCGCAGCCCTCCTGTCTCCTGCCCGGCTCAGGGTGCATTCCTGAACGCTGGCCCAGGCGACGGAACGTGTCCCCACACTCCCGCCGACGAAGCCGACGTATCTCACGGCAACTGTTTCTTAAGCTCGCAGAATGACCGCGGCCCTTCGGCTCGTCGGCGTCGCCGCTGCGCCCGCCGCTCCGGATTGTACGGCTTCATCGCGCCGCATAGCTCCTCCAGCCCCTGATCCCGAGCTTGCGACGAGCCTTCTCGAGACGGCTATTCGTAGGTCTTCTTGTAGGTGACCTTGCCGTCGCGGACGGTGAACACGTCGGTTCCGTGCGAGATTCCCTCGCTCCCGTCGGCCTCGGTCCAGCCCATCGTCCAGCAGTAGCAGCAGCGGTCGCCCGAGGCGAAGATGTCGTCCGTTTCGGAGTGGCAGTCGGGGTAGGCGGCGAAGACTGCCTCGAACGCGGCCCGGATCGCCTCCTTCCCCATGTGTCGGCCGCTGTCGACGTCGTCTCCGAGGTTCTCGTAGACGGCGTCGTCGGTCATCGCGTCCAGGATCGCGTCGACATCGTGGCGGCCGACGGACGCGATGAATCTCTCCACGAGGGCGAGCGTGGCCTCGCTGTCTGGCGTCTGGTCGATCATGCGCCCTGTCCTCTCTGCCCTGGTTTCGTCGACCTGGGCGGTATCTTCGGGGGTGCCCGAATCTACCAACCACGGGACGTGCCGGAAGGGCCCCTGGGCAGAGCGGTGTTCGCGGCCTGGAGTCCGTGCGCCGGGTGGTGTAGAGTCGCCGCGCATGCCGATCGGTGACCGCTCTCCGCTTGCCCTCGATGCGGAGCTGATGCGACGGCTCGGCTACCAGACGGTTGACATGCTCGTGGAACGGATGACCGGGCCTCCGGGGCCGGTGGTGCGCTCGGCGACACCAGAGGAGCTGCACGGCCGCCTCTCGATCCCGCCGCCCGAGCTCGGAGTCGGGTTCGACGAGATCCTGGCTGGACTGGAGGCGGATGTGCTGCCGTTCATCGCGAGAATCAGCCATCCGGGCTACCTGGCGTTCATTCCGGGGGAGGGCACCTGGCCCGGCGCACTCGGTGACTTCATGGCGAGCGCCTTGAACGTCGACACCTGCTGGTGGCTTGGGGCGTCCGGGCCAAGTGCGCTGGAGCTCGTCGTTCTGGACTGGTTCCGGCAGTGGGTCGGGTATCCGGAGCAGGCCGCCGGCATTCTGGTCTCGGGAGGATCGGCAGCGAACCTGACGGCGTTGGCCTGCGCGCGCGAGGCGCGAATTGGCGCGATGAACGAGCAGGCGGCCGTGTACATGTCGGATCAGACGCACTCCTCGGTGGCGCGGGCCGCTCGGGCGCTCGGGTTCCGGCCCGATCAGGTGCGCATCATCCCGACCGACCAGCAGGCCCGGATCCGCCCGGAAGCACTGCGCAGCGCGATCGCGGCTGACCGTTTGGCGCGGCGCAAGCCTCTGATGCTGATCGCGAACGCGGGCACGACTGCGGCCGGTGCCGTCGACCCGTTCCCGGAGCTGTCGCAGATCTGCCGCGAACACGGCATCTGGATGCACGTGGACGGCGCCTACGGCGCCTTTGCCTGTCTCAGCGAACGGGGGCAGGAGGCGCTGGTCGGAATGGAGCTCGCGGACTCGATCACGCTCGATCCCCACAAGTGGCTCTACCAGCCGATCGAGGTGGGGGCGCTGCTGGTGCGCGACGGCTCCGCGTTGCGCCGTGGCTTCGAGATCTCACCCGACTTCCTCAAGGACGTGGAGGCGGTCGAGCGTGAGGTGAACTTCTCCGACCTTGGCCTGCAGCTGACCCGCAGCAGCCGTGCGCTCAAGCTCTGGATCTCACTCCGCTACTTTGGGGTCGCCGCCTTCCGTACGGCGATCGACACCTGCCTCGACCTGGCGCTGCACGCCCAGACGGTGATCGAGGACTCCCCGGAGTTGGAGCTGATGTCACCCGCCTCTCTGGGTGTCCTCACCTTCCGTCGACACCCGAGCGGGGTCGACGACGAAACGATCCTGGAGCGGGTGAACGCCAGCCTGGCCGAGCGGATCGAACAGGGCGGCGAAGTGTTCATCTCTACGGGACGTGTCCGTGGTCGCTATGTCCTGCGCCTCTGCATCCTCAACCACTCGACCACCCAGGCGGAGGTCGACCGTGCGCTCGAGCTGGCGGCGACGCTTCCCGTGGAGACTGCGGCCGGCCCAGCCGCGCCGACGCGGGAGAGCTACCCCGCGGTCGAAGCCGGCTGGCTGCGCCGCCCCGCCCTCACCGCGCAGGCGCTTCGCTCCCTCGCGCTGTTCGGCTCCCTCGACGACACGCAGGCAGAACGCGTTCTTCTCAGCACGCACGAGCATCACGCCGTCGCCGACGAGGCTGTCGTGGAGCAGTGGCAGGTCAGCCGCGACCTCTACGTCGTCCTCGAGGGCGAGGTGCAGGTCAGCTCCGAAGGCAATCCGCTGGGGAGGCTCGGCCCCGGCGAGTTCTTCGGCGAGCTGGCCGCGATCGACTGGGGTGCCGGCTTCGCCCGCACCCGCACGGCCACCGTCACAGCAACCGAGCCCACCCGAATGCTCGTTCTCGATTGGGTGCTCGTCAACTGGCTGATGAAGGCCAGCCCCGCGTTCGGCGACCAGATCGAACATGCCTCCCGAGAACGCCTCGCCACGCTCTGATTACACGTCCCATTTTTCAGGGGATATTGGCGTAGCCTGACCCCGACCCTCGCGCTTTCCTTGCTCGCGAGCGCGACCGGCCGC
>JAYUAK010000449.1:0-2842 GCA_043741335.1 Actinomycetota bacterium | reverse complement strand
CCTCGCTCTACAACGCGATGCCCCTGGCTGGAGCACGCGCGTTGGCGGAATTCATGCGAACGTTCGCGGCGAATCGCGGCTAGTCCGCCTCAGACTAGGAGCCCCGAGCCCCGGCCAGAACCTCGGGGGAGGCTGCTCGCCGAGTCGGCCAGGCCACCGACCGTCAAGTCGACGCCGGGATGCGCCGATGGGACTAGTCCATGGAGGCCCCGTTGGACAACACCGGAGCCCTGAGCCGCAGGGCAGATCCGTTCACGAAACGCCGCGCATCCGACGCTGCCGTCGGCTCGTCTCCGGACACCAAACCGCGGCGGCGCCAGGACGACCGATGGCTTGACCGGTGGGTGGCGGCGACGGCGGACCTCACGCGCTTGAAGCACGAGCATCCGATGATGGATGCCGTCATCGATGAGCAGGTGGGACGCAAGATCCGGATCGGCGAGCACTGGCTCACGGACTTCGCGTCGTGCAACTACCTGGGATTCGACCTGGACGAGGAGATCGCGGCAGCGGTGCCGGAATATCTCGCGATGTGGGGAACGCACCCCAGCTGGTCGCGGCTCCTCGGCAGCCCACGGCTCTACAACGAGATCGAAGAGGAGATGACGGAGCTCCTGGCCTGTGAAGACGTCCTGCTCCTTCCGACCATCACGCACATCCACATGTCCGTGATCCCCGTCCTGGCGGGCGACGGCACGATCTTCCTTGACGGACGAGCGCACAAGACGATCTATGACGGCGCGATGGTAGCGGCCGGTCACGGCGCGCAGATCGTCCGCTTCCGTCACAACGATGCGGCGCACCTGGAGGAGCTGCTCTCCGCGAGCGATCCAGGACTCCCGCGCGTGATCGCGATGGACGGAGTGAACTCCATGACCGGAAACGCGCCCGACATCGGCGCGTTCGCCGGCATGGCAACGGAGCACGACGCCCTGTTGTACCTGGACGACGCTCACGGCTTCGGCGTGATCGGCGAGCGTGCACCCGACGAGCTTTGCGACTACGGCACGAAGGGGAACAGCCTGATCCGTCATCAGGATGTCGCGTACGAGAACGTCGTGCTGGTCGCTGGATTCTCGAAGTCGTACTCGTCGCTCCTCGCGTTCCTGGCGCTCCCCACCCGGCTGAAGGATGCGCTGAAGGTCCTCGCACCTCCGTACCTGTACTCGGGGCCGTCACCGGTCGCATCGCTCGCCACGACGATCGCCGGGCTCCAGGTGAACCGGACGCGTGGAGATCTGGTTCGCTTGGCGCTATGGACGAGAACGCATCGGGTCCTCGAAGCCCTCGATCGTCTCGACGTCCGCACCCCGAACGAGAGCGGATTCCCGGTGATCGAGGTTCCGCTCGCCGACCACGACGAGATCGACGAGGTCGGCCGGTACCTGTTCGACCAAGGCATCTACGCCACGATGGCCGCGTACCCGCTCGTGCCGAAGGACGAAGTCGGATTCCGCATCCAGGTCACGGCGGCGAACACCGATGAGGAGATCGAGCATCTGATCGAGGTGCTCGGCACCTTGCGGGAACGGTTCCAACTCCGCCAGGCCGCGACCGCCTCCGCGTAGCTGTTTCGCTGGTAGCGGCGTTCCCAAGTTCGCACTCCCCTCCGACCGGTCCCCTAAGGTCGCCCCCCGGGTGGCCCGATATCCAGGATGCGATGAAATCTCGAGCGTGGGCCCTCTACTTGGCCATCGGCGGCGCCGTGTTGACGGCCTTCGTCTTCGTCCATCCCATCCGCGTCGGACCGCTCTTCAACGTGATCGGCCTGTCGGCATCTGTCGCGATCGTCGTGGCAGCGAGGATGCACGAGCCGCGTCAACGACTGCCCTGGTACCTCGTCGCGATCGGCCAGGCGCTCTTCGTCGCCGGCGACGTGATCACCTACAACTACGAGCGGTTCTTCGGGACCGCGCCGCCGTTCCCGTCGATCGGAGACCTGCTCTACCTGAGCGTCTACCCATTCCTCATCGCGGGCGTTCTCCTGCTGGTGCGTCAGCGGAGCCCGGGTCGCGACCGAGCAAGCCTGATCGACTCGATCATCATCGCGATCGGCATCGGGACCCTCTCCTGGGTGTTCCTGCTCGCGCCGTACGCGCGCGAGCAATCGTTCACGCTCCTCGAGAAGCTCACGGCCATGGCGTACCCGATCATGGACCTGCTCCTTCTGGGCGTCGCCGTCCGGCTGGCGGTCGATCGCGGCAAGCGCACGCCCGCGTTCTACCTGATGGTCGGTTCGATCATGGTCCTGTTCACGACGGACACGATCTACACCCTGATCCTGCTGCACGGGACCTACGACAACACGACCGGTCTTCTGGAGCTCGGGTGGGGTCTCTTCTATCTGCTGTGGGGCGCGGCGGCCCTGCACCCCTCGATGGTCGACGTGGACGAACCCACACCCGAAGGTGAGCTCCAGAACCCGCGTCGGCGACTCGCCGTGCTGGCGGGAGCCTCGTTGATCGCCCCCACCGTTCAGGTGGTCCAGGCGCTTCGCGGGGAACAGGTCGACGTACCGGTGCTGGCCGGGTGTTCGGCCGTCCTCTTCGTCCTGGTGCTCGTTCGGCTGAACGGCCTGATGGTCGACATCGGCGAGTACCGCCGCACGGAGCGACAGATGCGGGAGGCAGAAGCGAAGTACCGGTCCCTCGTCGAAGGCCTGCCCGCGGTGGTCTACATCGCTGAGTTCGGCAAGGATGCTGCATGGACGTACATCAGCCCCAAGGTCGAATCGATCCTGGGGTTCTCGCCTGAGGAATGGACGGGCAAGGCCGACCTGTGGCGCGAGCGGATCCTGCCCGAGGATCGCGAACAGGCACTCGGGGCCGAGCTTCGGATCCTG
>JAYUAK010000448.1:0-2847 GCA_043741335.1 Actinomycetota bacterium | reverse complement strand
GGCCAGAGGTCCTCGCGTCGCCCTTCCTCCATCTTCAGCAAGGTCATCGGGTGACCGCCGTCCTGTTTGAGGGGTTCGCCCCACCCCTCCTCATCGATCGGTCGGAACCGGATGAACCGGGGCACGGCGTGGAGCAGAAGTGGCTCGCGCGGCTTCTTCCACGCCTTCCCGAAGAACCGCCAGTGCTCCCCGTCCTTCGAGGTTTCGACGACCCAACACTCCTCGTTCTCCATAGACCCCCGTCAGATCGGCGGTTGGAACTGGTTCACCAGACGCAGCACGGGCGACAACAGGCGAACCCACAACCCGCTCACCAGCAGCAACCCGATCACTACCATCACCGCCCCCGACACGACCGAGATCGTCTCATGGTGCCGACGCAAGACGTCCAGGGCTCCGACCAATCGTCCGACCCCGAGGCCCAACAACAGGAACGGCACACCCAGCCCCATGGAGTAGACGAACAAGAGCAACGACCCCCTCCCCGCGTTCCCCTGCACGCTGACCAGAGCGAGCGTCCCGGCCAGCACCGGCCCGATACACGGGGTCCAACCGGCCGCGAAGGCCATGCCGAGGGGGAACGCGGTCGCACGACCGGGTCGGACGTGCGAGAGCAAGGGCCGTCTGTCCGCGTACAGTCCAGCCCCGCCCCGCCGGAGTCCCTGGAGTATCAGCAGGACCCCGACGGCCAGCACGACCAACCCCGCGAGTCGCTGCCCGATCGGTGAGCGAACGATCGGGATGAGCGTGCCCGCGAAGGCTCCCAATGTGGTGAACACGGTCGTGAACCCGGCGATGAAGAACAGGATCGGGGCGACGGCCGGGCGGGTCACGACGTCGACCGAGGCGCCATCGCCCATCCCAGCCTGGGTACCCGAGACGAACGAGAGGTAGCCCGGGACGAGCGGCAGCACACACGGTGAGGCGAACGAAACGAGCCCTGCCGCGAAGGCGAGGAGAGGCGCCCACCACACGGACAGGTCCGCCACGCCCACCAGCCGGATCACGCGGTGGTCACGCCAAGGTCCTGGGCGATCAACCGCTCGAGACTTGCGACGTCGAGCCCACCGACCCACACGTCCGCGATCTCACCGCCGGGGAGCACGAAGATCGTCGTCGGCATGCCGACCCCGCCGGCCGCGTTGAAGAACGCGCCTTGACGGTCGATCCCCGTCGGATAGGTGATCCCCGTCTGCTTCGCCAGTTGGATGCTCGCGTCGGCGGCATCGCTCTGCGAGATCCCGAGGAACCCGACCGTATCGCCGAGCTTCTGATGCACCTGTTCGAATCCCGGCATCTCCCCGACGCAGTTCGGGCACCACGAGGCGAAGAAGTTGATCACGAGCGGCTTGTCGGAGAACGACGCATAGGAGATCCGACCACCGCCCTGGAGTGCCGGCAATTCGAGCTTGTCCAACGTGCCGCCTTTTCGGATATCGCCGGCGTAGGCCACACCCCCCGATGCGTTGCGCACGAGGAAGAGGGCGAGCAGTCCCACGACGAAGACGGAGCCGGCTACGATCCCACCCTTCCGCAGCCTCGCCGACGTGCGGGCACGCCTCCGTTGCCGCTCGCGCTCCGCCTTGGCCTCCGCCCGCCGATCCTTCTTCCCCTCAGTCGTAGACGCAGCCATCCATCTCCTCACTGGTTACACGTCGGCTCCGCCAGCGCGCTCGGCCGTCATGGGTGAGGACGCTGGCGGCGGCGGCACGATTCCCGATGATCGGGGGAATCCCGAGCGTTGGCGCGGCGTCCCCAGGGGTAGATGTCCGTGCTCGTCCGCAGGATCGTGATACTGCTGGCCACCCTGGCCATCACGGCGGTGGCGTGCACGCGCGGTGTCCCGTCTCCTCGCGGTTCCGGGCCGACACACGCCCCCACCGGCTCGGCCGCTCGACCGGCGGCGCCCCTCGTGGATCCCGACCAGATCATCTCCGGTGGTCCGCCACCGGACGGGATCCCACCGATCGACGAGCCCAAGTTCCTCGCCCCGGCGGACGTCACGTTCCTGCAACCCCAGGAGCCCGTCGTCGCGGTGGAGGTGAACGGCGTCGCCAAGGCATACCCGATCCGGATCTTGATCTGGCACGAGATCGTGAACGACGACTTCGACGGCACGCCGGTCGTGGTGACCTACTGCCCGCTCTGCAATACCGGTATCGCCTACCTCCGTCCGACGATCGATGGTGAGCTGCTCGACTTCGGGACGAGTGGGAAGCTCTACAACTCCAACCTGGTGATGTACGACCGACAGACCAACTCGTACTGGCCCCAGGCGATCGGCCAGGCCGTGCTCGGACCTCTCCTCGGGACCAAGCTCGAGTTCGTGCCCGCGAGGATCCTCTCGTGGGGCGACTGGCGGGCGGCATATCCCGACGGTCTCGTGCTCTCCACCGATACAGGGGTCCAACGCGACTACGGATCGAATCCGTACGTCAACTACGATAGCGAAAAGCACCCGTTCCTCTTCACCGGCGACGTCGATCCCCGGCTCCCGGCGACGGAGCACGTCTTGGGCGTCGCGGGTACGGGGTCGATCGCCTTCCCATACTCGGAGCTGGCTCGCCGCTCGGAAGGCGGTATGACCGTGGTGCAAGGTTCGTTCGGAGGGAGTCGACTCGTCGTGTTCTGGAAAGCCGGCACGGTGTCGGCGCTGGACGCGGCGCAGATCACTCAGTCCGCAGACGTGGGCGCGGCTGCGGCGTACGTGCCTAGGGCCGGGGGGCGCCGCCTCACCTTCGCGGTGATGGGCGGCCGGATCGTCGACGAGCAGACCAAGACCACGTGGACGATCGACGGCCGGGGCATCGACGGACCACTGACTGGCTCGCGGTTGGAGGTCGCCCT
>JAYUAK010000447.1:0-6720 GCA_043741335.1 Actinomycetota bacterium | reverse complement strand
TGGCCCACGTGGTGCAGAACGCCATGCGCGATCGGGGCGTGCTGGTCGGTACGACCGGACCGCGGTCGAACACATTGAAGATCCGCCCTCCGCTCGTGATCACGCGTGAGGAGGCGGGCGTGCTGATCCAAACGCTCGACGACGTGCTTCAGGATCCGGGTCCGCCCGCCTGAGACGTCGACATCCCGCCTCTTCATTCGTCGGAAGAGGTGACGGGTTCAAGGTTGGATCCGTCGCCGAGGAGGTCCAGATGAGCGGCAGGGCGAAGGCACGGCTGAGCGTCGTGATCGACCGCAAGCCGGACGAGGTGTTCGCGTACCTGAGCGACGTCCGCAAGCATGCGGAGTGGTCGCCGAAGGCGTACCGCGTGGAGGGCGTCGACGGGCCAGTGCAGCTGGGGAGCACGTTCACGTCGTACGGATGGGTACCGAAGGACGCCGATCATCGCAACGAAGTCGAAGTCACGGCGTTCGACGCACCCCGCCGGATCGAGTTCACCGGGCGCGAGAAAGGCGAGAACTTCCTGAGCACCTACGTCCTCACGCCGCAAGGCGACGGGACGATGGTGGAGAAGCTCCTCGACATGCCGACGCCCGGCGGTGTGGCCGGCGCCCTGTTCCCGCTCATCCTGGGTGGACTCATCAAGCCCGGCACGAACAAGGGCATGAAGATGCTGAAGGCGAAGCTGGAGGGCGGGGAATAGGGCTACCGTCTCGGTCGTTCCCCAGACCGAGAGACGAACAGGAGGCTCGATGTCACCAGCCATCACCGTCGACGACGTCACGACACTCCGACGCCTGCCGTTGGTGGACGAACAGACTCCCCAACGACGGGTCCGATCCGTCAGCACGGCTCCCAGCGGCTTCGAGGGCGAGGGATTCCCGGTCCGTCGGGCGTTCGCCGGCGTCGATCTGGCAGAGCTCGACCCCTTCGTCCACATGGATCAGATGGGCGAGGTGGAATATGCGCCGGGCGAGCCGAAGGGCACCCCGTGGCACCCCCACCGGGGCTTCGAGACCGTGACCTACATGATGGACGGGATCTTCGAGCATCAGGACTCCAACGGGGGCGGCGGCGTCATCACGAACGGCGATACCCAATGGATGACCGCCGGCGCCGGCATCCTGCACATCGAGAAGCCACCCGAGCATCTGATCGCGAGCGGCGGCCTCTTCCATGGACTGCAGCTGTGGGTCAACTTGCCGAAGGCCGAGAAATGGGCGGCCCCTCGCTACCAGGATCTCCGGGGAAGCGAAGTGCGACTCCTGGCATCACCGGATGCAGGCGCGCTCCTGCGCATCATCGCGGGCGATCTCGCCGGCGAACGGGGACCCGGCGATACCTACACCCCCATGACCATGGTCCACGCGACGCTCTCCGCCAGCGCGACTGTGGACGTCCCCTGGAACCCGGTCTTCAACGCCCTCGCGTACGTCCTGGCAGGCGCGGGGTCCGTTGGGACGGACCAGATCGCGGTCGCGACCGGCCAGCTGGTCGTGTTCGGGCCGGGAGACGCCATCAGGATCCAAGCGGCGGATGTCCAAGAGAGCCGCTCGCCCGCCCTGGAGATCTTGCTCCTGGGCGGACGGCCGATCCGCGAGCCGATCGCTGCGATGGGACCGTTCGTGATGAACACCCGCGACGAGCTGATCCAGGCGTTCGAGGACTACCAAGCGGGCAGGCTCGGCCAGATCCCTGCGGTACACAACTCCCTCATGGAGATCCTGGAATCCGACTGAGACTCACGCGCGGCGCGTCGCGCGCGCTATCGTTACCCCATGCCTGAACCCGGATGGATCGACGAGCTGGCCACGGTCGTGGAGCAAGGCCACGGTGAGGAGGCCGCCGCCGCCGCCCGAGCGCTCATCCACGGGAGCGCCGCGATGCGGCTCCGTCAGACCCACCAGCCCCCTTCCCTGTCCGGCGCCGCATTCGTCGCCGTCATGCCGGGGATGGTGAACGACGTCGAACTCTTCGCGCTATTCGCCAAAGGGGGCCGGGTGGTCGTACAGATGAAGGCCCTCCGAAAGATCAACCCGTTCAGGGTTGCGGAGCAAGAGCAGGTTCTTCGCGGCAGACTCGCCGAGATCCCGGGGTTCAAGATGGACAAGCTCGACTACCCGGACGTCACCCTGGTGAAGCTCGCGGATCCCGAGGCCCAGGAGCGGTTCGTGGACACCATGCGATGGACGGTCGACAAGGTCCGCAAGAGCAACGGGCTCAGCTGAGGACGATCACGCCATCGTCGACCCTTACCTCAACATGCTCGCCACGACGTTGATGGTGATAGCCACGATCACGATCCCGAACAGGTACGCCAGGAGTGCGTGACGAAGCGCGGTCCTGCGGATGGCGAACGAGGTCAGGTCGGTGTCCGACACCTGGAACGTCATGCCGATCGTGAAGGCCACGTACGCGAAGTCTCGATAGTCCGGTAGGCGGTCACCTTCAGTGAAGTCGATCCCTCCACCCTCGCGGTGATAGAGGCTCGCGTAGCGGAGCGTGAAGACGGTGTGGACCGCCGCCCAGGAGAGCGCGACGGTGAGCACGGCGATCGAGGCGATCAGGGCGCGCGCGGCACCGTGTTCGTTGCCGGCCTTGCTGAGCGCGAAGCCGACACCGACCAGGCTCGCAACGCAGGCGGCGATCAGGACCAGATCCGCCGTCGAGCGGGAATCGCCCGCCGTTGAGACGTCGGCCGTGGACTGGCCGTCGAGGCCCCAGATGCTCGACCAGACCCAAACGAGGAACACGATCGCGGCGACGTCCCAACCGGCGAGCCCCGCCACCTGCCACGGCGTGAGGGCTCCCGCGACCGCCGTAGCGAGGACCCCTGTCGTGAACGCCACGATCACGCGCTTGCGAGCGGAAACGAGCGATCGCATGAGCCAGATTCTGGTGTCGCCCCGTCTCGTTGTCACGCGCCAGGTGACTTCCGACGACGCCCGTACACTTCGTCGGTGTCTGTATGCACGTTGACCGAACGAGAGCTCAACCGCGCGCTGTTGGCGCGCCAGTTCGGATCAGTCCAGCAACAGGAACGTTCCCCGAGGTGGCCCTTAGCGCCGGACGTGGACCTCGCACCGGTAGTCTTCCGGCGCTATGCATCCCGACCATCACTTCGAACCGCTCGTCACCGAAAGGCTGTATCTGCGCCGATCACGCCCCGAGGATGCCGAAACGATCTCGGGGTACCGCAGCGACCCCGATGTCCACCGCTATCAAGGGTGGGAACGAACGGACCCGGACGGGGTCAGGGCGGAGATCCGGGCGATGAGCGATCGCTCCCCGGGTGAGCCCGGCGGGTGGGTGCAGCTCTCGGTCGAGGAGCGCGACGGTGGGATGCTTGTCGGCGACGTCGGGCTCAGCCCGGCCGAGGACGAACCGGGCGTGATCAAGGTGGGATACACCGTGGCTCCGGCGTTCCAGGGGCAGGGGTACGGGACCGAGGCGATCGGCGCTCTGGTCGCTTATGCCTTCGCCGCGCTCGGCGCCGATGTCGTGCGGGCGTACGCGAGCGCCGAGAACGTTGCGTCGCTCCGGGTCGCGGAGAAGGTCGGGATGCAACTCATCGAACGGATGGAGCACAGACGCGGCGACGAAGTCTGGCACGGCGTGCGGTACGAGCTCCGCCGGGAGGACGCCCCAGACGAATGAGTCGGCGCCGCAGCCCTGTGTCGCGGGTCGTTAGCGAGCGAGCGAGACCGCGACCTCGATGCTGTGAACGGCTGTGCTTCCGCCCATGTCGGCCTTCTCGCCACCGTTGAGCACGTTGACGTTCGCGCCGGCGGGCTCCCGCTTGGGCCATCGACCCTTCGGCGACAGGACCACGCCGCGAAGAACCTCATCTGATATCCGCAGTTGCATCTGGATCCGCCCGATCTCGTTCGACAGCTCCACAACGGCACCCTCGATGAAACCGAGCTCCTCAGCATCTTCGGGATGCATCGCCACCCACGCCGGGCCGAGATTGCGCTCGATGCGATCGTCGTTCGCGAAGCTGTCATTCATCAGCCATGGTGACGCCGGAGAAAGCAGCCGGAACCGCCCCGGCACCGGCCGCTCCTCCGCGGTCGGTTGGGGCACGCGCGTGTGCCCATCGCGCTCAGCTTGCAGGGACGCGATCTCGATCCGCCCGCTCGGCGTCGGGAAGACAAGGTCGGGGAACTGCACGATTGGCTCGTTGCCGAACGCAACGGTGCCGCGTGCGGCGAGCTCCTCGAAGGCGATGCCGAGGCCGGTCCCCGCGAGGACGCGGTCGATGATGTCTCGATCAGACTCGAACAGCTCCGGCTCGGTGAGATCCATCGCGTGCGCCAGACGCCGGAAGATCTCTTGGTTCGGCAACGAGTCGCCCATCGGCTCCGTCGCCTTGACCTGCGCCGAGATCGTCAGGTCGAAATACGACAGGACGAGATCGTCGAATTCCAGGAAGCTCGCTGCCGGAAGGACGATGTCGGCGAGCTCGGTGGTGTCGGTCGAGAACAGGTCGA
Organism: Actinomycetota bacterium; assembly: GCA_043741335.1. GTDB lineage: Bacteria > Actinomycetota > UBA4738 > UBA4738 > HRBIN12 > JBBQVZ01. The sequence goes on along the minus strand of JAYUAK010000447.1, from coordinate 2,227 downwards.
CGGCCACGGTGAACAGATCCTCACGGGCCAGCGAGCGTCGAAGGCGCGCCTGCTCGGGGCTGGATGCGGCGACGTTGATGTTCCAACAGACGAAGGCGCCGCTCCGCCCAGGGTCTTCCAAGGCGGCGGCCAGATCCATCTGGCTGATCACCGGGCGCGGGACCCTCGCGAGATCGCCCGCGACGACGCCGTCGTCGATCCCCCGGCTCTCTCCGCCCTGCAGATACAGGAACCCGCCGCCGGGTTTGCCCACGTTACCCGTGACCGCGGGGAGCATCGCGGCCGCGCGCATCGCGTTGCCGCCGAACCGCTGCCGCTGAAACCCCTGCCCCAGCCATAGCAAGGACGGTCCCTCACCGTAGGCTCGCGCCGCCTGCTCGATCAGCGCCGCCGCCACGTTCGTGGCGCGCTCACCCCATTCCGGTGTACAAAGCCCTACGAACGCCTCGAGCTCCTCCCAGCCCACCGTGTGCTCATGCACGAATTCGAGATCGACGAACCCGTCGCGCAGCAACACATGCAGCAACGCGAACGCGAGCGCGCCGTCGGAACCCGGGAAGAGCTGCAGATGGATGTCGGCTCGCGCGGCGGTTGGGGTCCGGATCGGATCGACGACCACGACCGTACCCGGGGCTTCGGTCAACCAGTGTTCGTCGACGTGCGGCGCCGAAGTCGAGGGGTTCGCCCCCCACACCACGATGCATCGAGCGTCGCGCGCGCTCCGCGGATCGAACCCCACCACCGAGGTGCCGTAGACATAGTCCAGCGCAACGTGTCCGGCCTTGTTGCAGACGCTGTCGGGATCGACCTCCGTGGCGCCCAGGTGATCGAAGAGCCGCGACGGGAACTGACAGGCGAGCAACGACAACGTGCCGCTGTAGTGGGCGCTCAGGATCGCTGCGGCGCCCTGGGTGTCCCGGACGCGTCCGAGGTTCTCGGCGACGACTCCCAACGCTTCGTCCCACGTCACCGGCTCGAACGCGCCGGTGCCCTTAGGCCCGGTGCGTCGCAGCGGTGTGTGGATACGGGCGGCCGGATCGCGCCACACGCCGTTGTAGCCGGTGGCGCACTTCTTGCACAGCTTCCCGCGGGCCACGGGATGATCGGGATCGCCCTTCACCTGCTCGATGACGCCGTCGAGCTTGATCACCTGGATCCCGCATGCGTCGTAGCAGTCCCGTGGACAAGTCGTGAGGACGATCTCTCGCACAGGCACGGTGGCCGAATCCTAACCTCCGCCTAGGCCCGTCGCCGCGTACGATAGGCCACCACCAACGGGAGGTTCCATGGCGTCCATCGACACCGCGCCCCACGAGACCGTCTTCCTTCGCCCCGACGGCAAGGAGAAGGTCACGGGCTCCGGCCGCTACACGGCCGACCTCACGCTCACCGGTCAGGCCTACGCGCGCTTCCGCTACACGGACCACCCCCATGCCCGGATCGTGCGGATCGACGCGTCGGAGGCGCGCGCGCTTTCCGGGGTGCTCGCCGTGCTCACGCACGAGGACGTGCCGGCGGTGAAGTACGGAGGGATGGTTCAGGACCGCTACCTTTTCGCGAAGGACGTCGTCCGGTTCGAGGCCGACATCATCGCCGCGGTCGCGGCCACCTCGGAGGAGATCGCGGATCGCGCCGTCCAGCTGATCGATGTCGAATACGAACCGTTGCCGCCGCTCACCGACATCGAGGCGGCCATGACGAAGGATGCGCAGCTCGTCCACACGGACTGGTCGCAGGACGACCACGACGAGAACATCCTGGCCGACGGCAACACCTTGGGCTATTCGACAGTTGTGAAGGGCGACGCGGACGCGGCCATGGCGACGGCCGACGTCGTCGTCAAGCGGCGGTACACCTCCGATCCCTCGCAAGGGGTGCCGATCGAACCGCACGCCGTCATCGCGCAGTGGCAAGGGGATCGCGTCACGATCTGGTCCTCGACCCAGGTGCCGTATGCCGCGCGCTCCGGCGTCGCACAGACGCTGCAGATCCCCGAGGCGAACATCCGGGTCATCGTTCCGCTCTTGGGTGGCGGGTTCGGCGCGAAGTGCGACTTCCACTTCGAGGCGCACGTGGCCGCGTTGGCTCGCGCGGCCGGACGTCCCGTCAAGCTCGTCTTCTCTCGTCGCGAAGAGTTCGTCGCGATCGACCATCGCCGAGAAGGGATGGTCATCGAGCTCGAGACCGGTGCACGCCGTGACGGGACGCTCGTCGCCCGTCGCGCCCG
>JAYUAK010000446.1:0-2850 GCA_043741335.1 Actinomycetota bacterium | reverse complement strand
GAACGAGGTCCCCGCTCGGCGGTCCCGGCGCCGAAAACATCGCGGGGATCATGCCGTCGGCGAGCACGCCGCGGTACACGTGCGCCAGCTCGCGGAAGGTCTCGGCGTCACGCGCAGAGAACCGCGCGATCCGCTCGACGGTCGTGTCGAGGTCCCGCGAGCAGACGAGGGCGCGTCCGTCCGGGAACACGTGCCCGAACTGGTTCTCGGGCCAGACGTACTCGGCGCCGTACCGCTCGAGCTCCAGGTCGCGGTAGACCGGTCCCATGTGGATGATCCCGTGGAAGTTCGAGTGGAAGTTGTGTCGGAACCCCGGCGCGGCGACCTCCTTGGTGGCGCACCCGCCGCCGACCACGTCTCGCGCTTCTAGCACCAACACGCGCTGCCCCGCCTTCGCGAGGTACCCGGCGGTCGTCAGGCCGTTGTGCCCGCCGCCCACGACGACGACGTCGTAGCGTTCAGTCATCCGTGTCGTCCTTGTCCCAGAGGTGCCGCGCCTTCTCCCAGGCCTCGGCCGGCGAACGCGGCGCATCCATCGGGAAGAACTTCGCCCCTTCGAACTCGTGGGCGGGCGGTGTGTACGAACCGCGCTTGATCAACCGCTTGATGTTGCGCCGGTAGAGTTCGTCGACGTGTTCGTGCGAGAGCGGGTCTTGCCACATCCAGAGGTTCTTCGGATGGATGGGCTGCTCGTACATCCGACGGAAGACCTCGGTGCGCAGGTCCTTCATCCAATTCGAGTTGAGGTTCATGACGCGGAATTGCCGGAGCGCCTCGATGTCGACGATCCCGGAGACGAACGTGTTGTTGCCCGACGGGGAGTACGACAGGACGTTGCCCTGGTAATCGACGATGTGCGACTGGCCACCCGCGATGTCGATCGGATGTTCCATCTTCGGGTGCAGATACACCGGGCCGACGTTCGGCGCGATGACGTAGACGTTGTTGAAGTGTGCGTGTGCGCGGTTCTGGAGCAACCAGGTGCCGCCGCCCGGATACCCGGCGTTCGTCATCGGCACGGCTTCGCTCGGGCGATACACGACCTCGGCTCCGTTGAACGCCAGCGCCCGAACGGCCTCGGGATACTCGCCGTCGCTACAGCAGATCGTTCCCAGGTTCCCGATGTCGTCGGTCCGCAGCACGGGGAAGAACGCGTCGATGCCGTCGCCGAAGAGCTCGACCCACCGGTCGTACACGTCATGCGGCGTGCACGATCGTTCGCGACACCACAGATGGTTCTTCGCGGCTTTGTGGACGATCTCGCCGTCCGGCGAGATCACGAACAAGGTGTTGAAGTAGCGCTCCGCCATGACCTCCGGCCAGCGTGCCTTGCACTGCACCACGAGATACGTGCCGTACATGCGCGCCAACCCAGCCAGGCGCTCCGACTCCTCGCCCGGGATGTCGATGAACAGGTCCCTCGCCGCCGTCACGTGGGGCACGTCGAACGCTTCGTCGGTGAAGCCGGTAAGCGCCCCCTCCGCCAAGGCGATCAGCTTCACCGGCATGTTGATCGAGATGATCCCCATGGCCGCGTGGATGGCGTCCTCGATGATGTCCAGGTTCCGAGCGATGTCTCCACGAGAGCCGACGCCGTGCACGACCGTCGAAACGCCCACCGCCAGGTACGGCCCGACGGGCGTTCGCTCCTTCTGGGTATCGCTCATCGAACCTCCGGATCCTCGGGACGACCTAATGGAACCGATGACCGCCGTCGACGTTGATGGTCTGTCCGGTGACGTAACCCGCCGCGGGGCTCGACAGGAATGCGATCCACGACGCCACGTCTTCGGGCTGGCCGCGGCGCTTCACAGCTTGATCGCCGACGATCTCGTCGAACAGCTCGCCGGTCGGATCCTCGGCTTGCGAGCCTGCCGTCGCGATGAACCCCGGAGTGATGCAGTTCACCGTGATCCCATGAGCCCCCGCCTCGACGGCGAGCCCACGCGTGAACCCCACGAGCCCGCCTTTGCTCGTGATGTACGCCGCGAGCTCAGGATAGCCGATCCAAAACGTCGCCGAGGAGATGTTCACGATCCGGCCGTAGCCGCGATCCACCATGGCGGGCCACACGGCCTTCGTCATCAGGAACGTGCCGTCCAGGTTCGTGGAGAGCACGCGCCGCCACTCGTCGAACTCGAGCTCTCCGAAAGGCGTGTGCGGATAGATCCCCGCGTTGTTGACCAGGACATCGATGCGGCCGTGCTCCCGAAGCACCTCCGCGACGCCCGAGCGCACGCTGTCCTCCTCGGTGATGTCGACCTCGAACGCACGCGCGCTTCCGCCGATGGCGCGGGCCGCTTCCTCTGCCGCGGCGCCGTCGCGATCGAGGAGAGCCACGTGAGCTCCGTCGAGCGCCAACCGTTGGGCGGCAGCTTGTCCGATGCCGCGCGCTGCACCGGTCACGATCGCGATCTGGTCACCGAGCGGCTGCTCCATCGCGCGGATGCTACCGTGCCCGGCCACTCCCGCGTGCGGGTATCGGCGGCGCAGTAGCATCCGGGACATGGAGGAACCCGAACGGCCACTCCGGCTCAGCGCGCCACGCGAAGAAGTCCTTGCTCATGCCACGAAGCTCGTCGAGGAGGCGTGGCGGAGCTTCGACCGGTACCGGCCGGAGGAACCCCCACTCGACGAGCGCGTCCGCTCGCTCCTCGGCGCAGCACTGCCGGAAGCCCCGGTGTCGGTGCACGAGGCGCTCGATGACGCGGCCCGCATCCTGGACGAGTCGATCGCGCAACCTCGCCCTCGGTACTTCGCGTTCATCGGATCCTCGGGGTTGGAGATCGGGACGATCGCCGACCTGCTCGCGCATACCTACGACATCAACCTGGCCGTCGACGCTCGCGC
>JAYUAK010000445.1:0-2851 GCA_043741335.1 Actinomycetota bacterium | reverse complement strand
ACATCGGCGCCTTGCTGATCACCCATGCCCACCCCGACCATTTCGTCGATGTCTATCCTTGCTTCTATGCCCGGCACTACGGAGGGCTCGGTGAACGCGGCATGCCGCTCGTGGCGCCCGAGGATTTCTGGGGTCACATGTCTGGGCTCATCTCAGAGGACGGGGTGGATGTTGCGGCGGACAGCTTCGACGTCCGGGCCACCGCTCCCGGAGCGGACTTCGAGATCGGGCCGTTCCGGATCCGAGCCTTCGAGATGACGCACATCGGCGTGCAATCGCTCGGTTATCGCATCGAGACCGGCGGGAAGGTCCTCGCCTATACCGGCGACAGCGGTCCTTGCCAGGAGGTCGTCGATCTGGCCCGCGATGCCGATCTCTTCCTCTGCGAGGCGACATGGGAGCACGACGACGGGTTGCTGCCGTTCCACATGTCGGCGCGCCAGGCAGGCGAGCACGCCGCGCGGGCGGGGGTCGACACGTTGATCCTGACGCACATCTGGCCGACGCTCGATCCGGAGGATTCGCGGGCAGAGGCCGCCGGCGCGTTCGACGGCACGATCGAGGTCGCGCGCGGCGGACGCCGCTGGAGGGCCGGCGCGTGACGCGTCCCGACGGCCGCGCGATCGGCGAGCTGCGCCCGGTCGCCTGGGAGCTCGGCTATCAGGAGTGGGCGGATGGATCCGTGCTGCTCTGCATGGGCAAGACGCGGGTGTTGATCGCCGCGTCTGTTTCGGAGGACGCCCCGCGCTGGCTGAAGGGCACCGGGAAAGGCTGGGTGACCGGCGAATACTCCATGCTGCCGGCGGCGACGAGCGAACGTTCCCCCCGCGAGGTGAACAAGGGTCGGCCCGGCGGACGCACCCAGGAGATCCAGCGGCTGATCGGCCGATCGCTCCGGGCCGTGACCGATCTCGGCCGGCTGGGGGAGCGCACGATCACGATCGACTGCGACGTGTTGCAGGCCGACGCCGGAACGCGAACCGCGTCGATCACGGGGGGTTACGTGGCGCTCGCGATCGCGCTGCGCGGGCTGTCGGACAAAGGGCTTGTCCCGGAAGACGTCCTCATCGACAGCGTGGCTGCCGTCTCGGTCGGGCTTGTACAAGGGCAGGCCCGTCTGGATCTGTGCTACGAAGAGGATGCCGGCGCAGACGTCGACTTCAACGTGGTGATGACCGGATCCGGAGACTACGTCGAAGTGCAGGGGACGGCAGAGGGTCAGCCGTTCACCCGGAGCCATCTGGATGCGCTCCTGGAGCTGGCGTCCTCCGGCATCGCCGAGCTCACGAAGATCCAGCACGAAGCGCTCGGCGCCTGAGGATTGATGCCGTTCCCCGGAAGCATCGCGATCGCGTCTCGGAACGCCCACAAGCTGGCCGAGATCGGCAGGATCTGCGCCGACTGGCCGGTGGCCTGGCTGACGATCGAGAACCACGACGCCCCCTGGCCCGACGTTGCGGAGACCGGCGACACCTATCTCCAGAACGCGCAGCTGAAGTCGCACGCGGTCGCGGCCGCGCTGGGAAAGCCGGCGCTCGCCGACGATTCCGGCATCGAGGTCGACGCCTTAGGCGGCAAGCCGGGACCACGCTCGGCCAGGTTCGCAGGCGAGGACGCCACGGATGAGCAGAACCTCCGGGCGCTGATGCAGGCCGTGGCGGGTATTCCGGGGAGCGGACGGAGCGCCCGCTACCGGTGCGTGGCCACGATCGCTTGGCCCGACGGGCGAGAGCTCCACGCCGAGGGTGTGTGCGAAGGCAACCTGATCGGCAAGCGCCGAGGTGCCGGTGGGTTCGGATACGACCCGATCTTCGTGCCGGCAGGCTGGGATCAGACCATGTCTGAGCTCTCCGCTGAGCAGAAGGATCGGATCAGCCATCGAGGCAGGGCGTTTCGCGCGCTCGGTGATCTGTTGCTTCGCGATCTGTAGGAAGGCGCCTACCCGACTCAAGGTAGCGGCCCAACCCGCCGACCAATGTTGCGTGGGCGGAACGACTGAAGCCGGAGCTGGCGCGCCCCCCGGGCGCCACGAGCTGCAACGAGCTGAGGGATTCCTCGATGGGAAGTCCTCGGGGCTCGTCTATGCCGTGGGTCTTTCGTTCACGACCGCCTTGCTCGTGCTGGACTATCTGACCGGGCCAAGGATTTCGTTCTCGCTGCTCTACTTGATGCCCGTTGGCCTGGTGACCTGGAACTTCGGGCGAAGCGTCGGCGTCGGCGCGGCTTTCGTCGCCACGGTGGGCAGCCTGGTCGCCGATCTCTTGGGCCCGAACCCGGATCACGCCGGCGTCCCGTACTGGAATGCAGCAGCCAGCTTCGCGGTATTCGTGGTGTTCGCGCTCTTGCTCGCCACGCTTAGGGAGATCCTTGAGGCGCAGCGGCAGCGCGTTGAGCAGGAGCATGAGGTCTCGAGCGGCCTACGCGAGATGAACGACGTGAAGGACACCTTGCTGCATGCGGTTTCCCACGATCTGAAGGGTCCCCTTGCCGGCATCATCGGCGCTATGTCGACGCTTCGCCGTGGAAACGAGCTGGACCTCACCGTGGACGAGGTCGAGAGCCTCTATCAGATGATCGAGCAGAGCGGTCGCAAGATGAACCGTTTGATCGACGACATGCTCGACCTCGAGCGGCTGGATCGTGGACAGGTGCATCCGGAACGCGAGCCCACCGACATCGGCGAGATGGTGCGCCGGGTCGCACGAGAAGCGCCGGGCATGGACACACACCCGGTGCGGATCGAGGGCGAGCCGCTGCTCGCGAACATCGATCCCGCGAAGGTCGAGCGGATCGTCGAAAACCTCTTGGTCAACGCGGCGCGACACACGCCGGGCGGCACGCCCGTCCACGT
>JAYUAK010000444.1:0-6726 GCA_043741335.1 Actinomycetota bacterium | reverse complement strand
GCCGTCGTCGGTTTCGCGTTCGCCGGCGAGCTGTCGCTCAAGGGGGAGTTGCTCCCGACGCCCGGCATCCTTTCGGTGGCGATCGCGGCAGCGCGCGCAGGCTTGACCGGGGTCGTCGTGCCGGCGGCGAACGCGATCGAAGCCGCTCAGATCGGGTCGCTCCGAGTGGTGGGGGCCGCCACGCTCGCCGACGTGGCGGGCTTCCTGCGGGGGACCTGGGACCCGCCCGCCATCGAGCCGCGCACAGCGGTCCCGGCCCCAGGCGCCAAGGTCGATCTCTCCGAGGTACGCGGCCAAGCGCAGGCCCGGCGGGCGCTCGAGGTCGCCGCGGCCGGTGGCCACAACCTGCTCATGGTTGGCCCGCCCGGCGCCGGCAAGACCATGCTTGCGCGGCGTCTCGCGACGATCCTGCCCGAGCTCTCGCGCGAGGAGGCGCTCGAGGCGACCCAACTTCACTCGGTCGCCGGGCTCCTCTGGGATCGCGGCGTGCTGACCGTCCGGCCCTTCCGCTCGCCGCACCATTCCATCTCGTTGGCAGGGCTCCTGGGGGGTGGATCGACGTTCCTTCGGCCTGGCGAAGTCTCGCTTGCTCATCACGGTGTGCTCTTCCTCGACGAGCTCACGGAGTTCCGTCGCGATGCTCTCGAAGGCCTTCGACAACCGCTGGAAGACGGGCGTGTGGTGGTGACGCGAGCCGCAGGCTCGGTGGAGTTCCCGGCGCGATTCACGTTGGTGGCAGCCGCGAACCCCTGTCCTTGTGGGTTCGACGGCGACCAGCGGAAACACTGTCGGTGTCGTCCGGATCGTGTGGAGCTCTATCAGCAGAAGCTCTCGGGACCGCTGCTTGATCGGATCGATCTCCGGTTGCGTGTCCCGCGGCTCACCAAGCAGGAATTGCTGGGATCCGGGCAAGGGGAGAGGAGCGAGGTCGTACGAGCCCGGGTGCAGGAGGCGCGCGAACGTCAGCGACACCGCTATGCGTCGCTCGGTGTCGCCTGCAACGCCCACCTCTCGGGGCCGCTCGCTCGGCGAGAGACGCGGCTTGCTCCCAAAGCCGAGGAGCTTCTCGCGGCCGCGGTGGAGAGCCTTGCGCTCACGGGCAGGGGGTTCGACAGAGCCTTGAAGGTCGCGCGAACGGTCGCCGACCTCGCGGGCGCCGAGCGCGTCGAGGACGTTCATCTGGCCGAAGCCCTGTCGTACCGAGAGGGGTTCGGCGAGGAGGGGTTGGCGCGTGCAGGTTGAAGCGGCGTTTGCGCCGACAGGCTGGCCGATCGCGTTCGGTGGGTCGCCCGACGAACGCCGGGCGCTCGTGGTGCTGTCGTCCCTCCGCGGTATCACGCCAAGGAATCTGCACCGGCTCTGCTGGCAGGTAGGAGGCGCGTGCGCCGCGCTCGACGCCATCCGAACCGGACGCGCCGGCAGTCAAGGCGACCGCGAACACGCGGCGATGACAGAGCCCGATGTCGTCCTTCGGACCGCGGAAGCGGCCGGAGCTCGCTTCGTAGCGCCCGGCGACGACGAGTACCCACCGTCATTCCTCGAGCTGGACGACCCGCCCGCCGCGGTGTTCGTCCGTGGTGCTCGCCTGGACGTGAGGGAGATCCGGGTGGCGATCGTGGGTGCGCGTCGGTGCTCGTCGTTGGGTCGCGAGATCGCCCACGACCTTGGGCGTCGTCTGGGCGGCGCCGGCCTCTGCGTCGTGAGCGGAGCCGCGTACGGGATCGATGCATCCTCCCATCGAGGCGCGTTGAACGCGGGCGGCCGCACGCTCGCCGTCCTGGGTTCCGGGATCGACATCGGCTACCCGCGCTCGAGCGCCGAGCTGATCGAGCGGATCGCCGAGACCGGGTCGGTCCTCAGCGAGTACGCGCCAGGTGTGCCCGCCGAGCCGCATCGGTTCCCGGCGCGCAATCGGCTCGTGGTGGCGCTCGCCTCGGCGCTCGTCGTGATCGAGGGGGCGGGCAAGAGTGGGTCGCGGATCTCCGTCGATCACGCGCTCGACCTGGGCCGAGAGGTCTTCGCCGTTCCCGGAACGGTCACCAATCCACTCGCCGAGGTGCCGCTCGCGCTGATCCGCGACGGCGCCACCATGATCCGTGGTGCCGACGACCTGCTCGCCGATCTGGGTGTCGCAACCGACGCCGTCACAGACGAACACGCGGAGCCTCCAATCGAGCTGCCCGACGATGAACGACGAGCCTGGAGGGCTCTCGTCGAGCCATCGCTGCCCGACACCGTCGCTCGGAGCGCGAGCCTCTCGATCCCCGACGCGGTGGCCGCGCTGATCCGGCTCGAGCTCCGAGGGCTGGTCAGGAGCGGCGGCGGCCGGTACGAGCGGACCCTCTCTGGAGCACAACGCAGCGAGGGAGGTGTTTGAACGCCTCTTCGGGCGCTGGTACAAGGGAGTAAGTTCGAGTGACCCTCTACCCCGACCGAAAGGACCATGTGGCGCCCCAGGAGGACCTCTCTCCTTCCGACGCACACCTGATCGAGGCGTTTGTAGGGCATCTCCGGCATGAACGGCACTTGTCGGAACACACGGTCGCCGCGTACCGGGCTGACCTGACGCAGCTCGCCACGTTCCTCACGCGAAACGACGCCGCGCTCGCGACAGCGGAGTACCCGCAGCTCCGGAGGTTCCTGGCGCAGCAACACACGTTGGGCTATGCGCGGGCCTCGATCGCCCGCCGGGTCGGAGCCATCCGCACGTTCTATCGGTGGGCCGTTCTCACGGGCGCGTCCCAGCGAGATCCGGCCGCGCTGCTCGGGAGTCCGAAGGTGGTGAACCGGCTCCCCACGGTGTTGCGACCACGGGAGGCCGCCGAGCTTGCCGAAGCGCCGTCGGAGCCGCGACCTTCTTCGGAGCCGCCCTCCCCGCTCGAGCGAGCGGTCGTCCTGCGAGATCGCGCGGTGCTCGAGCTCCTGTACGGGTCGGGTTTGCGCGTGGGCGAGGTGTCGAACCTCACGATCGAGGCGATCGACCTGGACCGCAGCCGCGTGCTCGTTCGAGGCAAGGGCGACAAGGAGCGCGAGGTGCCCATGTCGGACCACGCCGTCGATGCTCTGGACCGCTGGTTGTCCGCCGGACGGCCCATCATGGCGGGGGAGGACCGACGGACGATGTTCTTCAACCGCAAGGGGAAGCCCTTCACCGGGCGCGACATCCGTGCGATGGTGGAACAATATGCGGGGCGATTGCTGCCGGGGCGGCGGGTCAGTCCGCATACCCTTCGGCATTCGTTCGCCACGCATCTCTTAGAAGGGGGCGCTGACATCCGAGCCGTTCAGGAACTGTTGGGACACGCGAGCGTTGCGACCACGCAGCGCTACACGCACGTGTCCCGGGCCCGGATCTTCGACGCCTACGAGCAGAGTCATCCGAGGGCCTGACGTGGCGAAGACGACCAAGACCCCGGTTCGCAAGACCGCGACTGCGACCAAAGCGAAGTCCTCGGCTCCCGCCGTCACGATTCCGCCGGCGGTCGACGACGAGCTCGGACAGCTCTGGGACGCGTTCAAGGGCAGCGCATCCGACCAGGCCCGCGAACGGTTGATCCTGCACTACGCTCCGCTCGTGAAGTACGTCGCGAGCCGCGTGGCGACCGGACTCCCGGCGAGCGTCGAGCAGGCCGATCTCGTGTCTTACGGGATGTTCGGGCTGATCGACGCGCTCCACAAGTTCGAGCCGGGCCGCGGGAACAAGTTCGAGACGTACGCCATCCCGCGGATCAAGGGCGCCATCATCGACGAGCTCCGCGCCATGGACTGGGTGCCGCGCTCGATCCGATTCAAGGCGCGCGAGATCGAGAAGGCGCATTCAGACCTCGAGGCGATGCTGAAGCGCCAGCCGACCGAGGTCGAGATGGCCGAACGGCTGGGTATCTCACGCTCGGAGCTGCACGACGTCGTGAGCCAGATCTCCTTTGTGTCGGTGCTGGCGCTGGACGAGCTGGTCTCGGTCGGCGCCGATCGCGGCGAGCAGGTCTCTTTGATCGACACGCTCGCGGACAAGCATCTGGACCCGACCTCCGGTGTCGAGTCTCAGGAAACGCGTGGCCTCCTGGCCGCCGCCATCAACTCGCTGTCCGAGCGCGAGAAGATCGTGGTCACGCTCTACTACTTCGAAGGGCTCACGCTCGCGGAGATTGGCGAGATCCTGGGCGTGACCGAGTCGCGCGTCTGCCAGATCCACACGAAGGCGGTCGGCGGACTTCGCGGGCAGCTCTCCGAGGTCGACTGATCCGAAAGGGTCGCCAAACAATACTCGCCTATCGTCGTTTGGAAGTGATCGTCGTCACGGCGGGGTCCGCTCTCGCCATCTACCTTGGCCGCATGAAACGGATCTTCGTCGCTCTCGTCGTACTCGTGTTGGTTGTGGCTACAGCCCCCGCGCAAGCGTCGGGGTCGTGGGTCTGGCCCGTGACAGGCCCCGTGATCAGGGGGTTCGATCCTCCGAGCTCGCCGTACGGCTCGGGTCACCGGGGCATCGATATCGCCGCGCCGGTCGGCTCGGTCGTTCGTGCGCCGGCGCCGGGCGTGGTGAGCTTCGCGGGCAACGTCGGTGGGCATCTCTTCGTCACGATCAACCACGGCGGGGGATTGCTCTCCACCTGTTCCTTCCTGTCCGCGCTGCTCGTCCGAAAGGGCGACACGGTGGCCGCGGGACAGCCGATCGCGCTATCGGGAACGGGACATGCCGGCGACACGACGCCGAACCTGCACCTGGGGGTCCGGCTGAACGGGCAGTACGTGGATCCGCTCGACTACCTCGGCGCGGCGAGCGTGGTCGACCTCATCAGGCTTGCCCCGCTGTTCCCGGCGGCCGCCTGAACGTCGCTTCGGTCCGCGCCCCCTAGAATGGCGCGGCTTTGGGCGACCCCAGTGCCATCCCCATCCGTCGACGCCGCCTCCTCTCGAGTGCGGCGATGGTTCTGACGCTGGCCATCGCGGGGACCGCGGTCGCCGCCATCGCGGCGACCGCGCAGATCTCGAGCGGATGGACCCAGGCTCAGGGAGATGCCTCGCACACGGGATACGTGCTCGATTCCGCAACGCCGCCGTTCAAGGAAGGGTGGCACCTCTCCCTCCCTCTGGGCGGGCCGGCCTCGACGTACGGGCTCTCGGCACCCGTCGTGGACGAGTCATCCGTCATCGCCGTCGGGCCTGACTCGATCGTCGCCGCGGATCTCTCGAGTGGGCAACAGCTCTGGAGCGTCGATCGCGACTACGGGCCGTCCGTCTCGCCTGCGATCGCGGTCACTCCGAAGCGACGGTTGCTGATCTACACGGAGGGCTACGCGCCTACGCCCCCGGGGACGAGCGTCACGCCCTCGGCCGGCGGCGCATCCATACTGAGCCCTTCTCCGTCGGCCTCCGGCACCGGGTCGTTCGACTCCCACGTGGCCGCGATCGATCTTGCGACACAAGAGCTCGTCTGGACGACACCACTTCAACTGAAGAAGGTAAGTCGGACGGGGGTCACCGTCGATGGCGACACCGCATTCGTCGGCGATCACGACGGGAACGTCTACGCGATCGACGTCGCGACCGGCGCCCTTCGGTGGACTGCGCACGCCGGCGGCCTCACCACGAACTCTCTCGGTGTCTCCGGTGGCCAGGTCGTTGCCGTTGTCCAGGGTGGCCGCACGACGCGGCCGCACCTGATCGCCTTCAGCGAGTCCGACGGCTCGACGTCGTGGGATGTGGAGGTCCAGGGCGGCGCGGTCCTCGCATCGTCACCGGCCATCGAGAACGGCCACGTCTTCGTCGGTTTCTCCGATCAGACGGTGCGTTCCTTCGATCTCACCGACGGAACCGAGAGCTGGACGGCACACCTCAACAGTCCCGTGTTCTTCACGAGCGCGCCTGCGGTCACGCCGGACGCGGTCCTCGTGGTCGATGCGTCGGGTGAGGTCTACCGGCTGGACCTGGCCACCGGAGCGCGGGTATGGGACTTCGCGTTGAACGAGTCCGTCATTCGGAGCTCGGTCGTGATTGCGGGTGATCGCGTGTTGATCGCAGCGGCGAACGGCCACCTGTCGGCCATCGATCTGACTTCAGGCCGGCTGGTCTGGCAGAGCGATCGAGGGGCCGGGATCCTGCGGAGCTTGACCCCGACGTCGGCGGCGGTGATCGCGATACGAGGCGGAGTGCAGCCAGGCCTTGTTGCCTTCGTCGAGGATCCGGATGGCACGCTCGTTTCGGTTGTCTCACCCACCGATCTCGACCTATCGAAACTCCTTCTCGCTTTCACCGCGGTGGCCATTCCCCTCGGGCTGCTCCTGATAATGGGAGGCCGAGCAGCACTCGCTCGCATGGGACCGGCGTTCCTGGATGACGACGAGGCCGGCGGCGATGACGGGGATCCGATGGTTGAGGACACTGCGGACGATGAGGACGACGCATGAGCAATCGGAAGAAGAAGGGCCGGCCACCTCAGCGGCCAAGCGGATACCGGGATCCAAGGCCGGCGCCGCCGGCCCGCAGGCGGGGACTCCTCGACACGATGTTCGCCCCGCGCGTGGCCGGATCTGCGTCGATGCCGCGCATCCGCACGGCGCTCACACGAGGGGTCGTCACGGTGATCGGCACGCCCGCGCTCGTGATCGCTCCGATCGCGTACGTACTGGTCATGTGGCTCGTGATGGTCGCCGCCGGCTACCAGGGACCGTTCGCGCCGTTCGCCAACCTGCTTGCCCTTCCTCCGATCGGCACGAGCCTCGACGC
>JAYUAK010000443.1:0-2856 GCA_043741335.1 Actinomycetota bacterium | reverse complement strand
CCCGCGAGGAACGCGGCGACGTGATCGGGCGCTCGTCCCACAAAGCCGTTGGTCGCTCGCGACCAGCGCTCGATCGCCGCACGGCGCGCGCGTAGATCCTCGAGGTTGCGTGGGACGAGGAACACCTTGTTCGCGACGATGCCTGTCTCCGGATCGGTGAAGGCCATATCGTTCGCCGCGTCGGCGGCGATGTCGTAGAGCGACGCGACGCTGGCAACGATCCCGCGGAAGCCTTCGTGCCGTGTGACATCGCGCACCCGCTCGCCGTCCACGAAGATCGCGCGGTCGTCACGCAGGCTCGCGATGTACTGCTGTCCTGTCCGCACGGGGGCCCTCCCTAAAGCACGATGAGCTGCGGCGGCAGCTTGTTGACGGAGCGGGCGCCATCCTTGGTGATGATGAAGGTGTCACCGAGGAACACGCCTTTCGTGACGTCAGCCGTCGTCGGGTGGATCTCCACGCAGAGACCCATGTTCGGCTCCAAGGTCACGTCCTTGTCCGGGCGATGGCTCGTCCCGACGAATGGGCCCGCGTCGAGGGGATTGAACACCCCGTGCACGAGCGGCGCGACGACGGTGAAGCCGCGGTCCCAGATGACCTGCCCAGCGGCGCGCAGATCCTTCGCCGTGCATCCGGGGCGCAACGCGCCGGTCACCCGCCGGTATGCCTCAAGCGCGACGTCGAAGAGTTCCTCGTAGTCGGGCGGTGGCGGGCCGAAGGTGATCGGCTTGCCCGTCTGCGCCTCGTACCCGTGCGGATCGCGCGGGCCCAGCTCGAGCAGGAGCACATCGCCCTTCGCGATCGTGCGCTGGATCGGACGCGGCCGTTGGAAACCACTGACAGGCGCGAACATCGACTCGCTCGCAGCAAGGAGCATGCACGGGATCTCGCCGCCCTCGCGTGCGAACGTCGACCAGATGATCGCGAAGAGATCCTTCTCGGTCATCCCCGGTCGCAGCTCGGCGCAGACCGCAGACACGGCCGCGTCGCCGATGCGCCCGGCCTCCTCGATGCACGAGATCTCCTCGTCGGACATCACCATGCGCTTCAGCCAGAACTCATCCGAGAATTCCCGGAACTCTGCGTGCGGGAACGCGTCCGTGAGCGCCTGGTGGTGATCGTGCGGGATGGACAGGTACGGGGCGGGCTTGATGATCCCGATCCGGCCCCGCTCGAGGCCGAGCTCCTTCAGTCGCTCGACCAGCACGGCGGACGTGTTCAGGGCGCCCCTGACGTCCGTGACGATCGAGCGTGCGATCCGATCCGGCAGCCGCGCGTTCAGGCCCAGCACGAGCAGCGTCGGGTCACCGGTGCGCGGGAAGACGACGAAGCAGTCGAGCTCCATCGTTCCCATGTAGTTCGTCAGCCACCGCACGTTCGCCCACCCTCGCTCCCAGATCCCGTTGTGCCCGGCAACGAGGAGGCAGTCGAGCCCGTGTTCGTCCATGAACGCCCGGGTGATCTTGTGCCGCCGGGCGTACTCGGCGTCGGAGAACGTCGGCCAGTGGTACAGCTCGCGCTTGATCGGGTACGGGTAGACGATCCCTGGGCTCATGCGCTCACCATGCGAGTGCCTGACTCCCGCGCCGCGAGTCCGAGCCCGCCAGCAGACCGCCGGTCCTCTGGTCGCGCGTGATGACGGTGCAATTCCCGAACGCCTCGGCGCCGCCCGCCGGCGCGTCCTCGACCGGATGGCCGGCCGCCCGTAGACGCTCGGCGACGTCGGGGCCGATGCCCGCCTCGAGGTACACAGTGCGATCATCCGCGCCCCGGCGCGGAAGGCCGCGGAGCCAGCGCGGCCGGTCGATCGCGGCCTGGGGGTCGGCGCCGAAGTCGAGGAGATCCACGAGCACTTGGAGATTCGTCTGCGATTGTCCGCGTCCGCCCGGCGTCGCACCGGCCGCGACGAAACGACCTTCCGACAGAACGAGGTACGCGTGCAGTGTGTGCAGCGGCCGCTTTCCCGGCCGCAAACGGTTCGGATGGTCGCCGCCCACCCGCACGTTGGCGAGCCGGTCGCCCAGAAGCGCGCCCGTGCCGGCGACGAGCTCGCGCGAACCCCACTCATTGAAGAGACTCTGCAGAACGCACGCGACGTTGCCCGCGGCATCGGCGACGACGATGCTCGTTGTGTCGGATCCCGCCGCCACCGCTGGACGCGCGGCCGGCGCCGAGCCGCAGACGATGTGTCCCCACCACCACGCAGACCGTTCATCGGAGAGCAGCCAGGCGAGGGGGACATCCACAGCGGATGGGTCGCCGGCGTACTGCTCGGCGTCGGCGGCCGCCGCGGCCGCGGCCGCGACCTCCAGCTCGACGAGCCGTGGATCATCGCGATCGAACGAGCGAAGGTCGAAGCCTTCGACGATCCGCAGCTCCTGGAGGAGCATGCAGCCGAGTGACACGAGTGGATTCGTCACGACCTCATACCCGCGATATGGCGCGCGGAGCGGTTCGGTCCACTCGACCCGGTGCGTGTCGAGATCGCTCGTGGACAGGACGCCGCCGCGCTCGGCAAGCCCGGCGACGATCGAGCCGCCCAATGCGCCCTGGTACATGACCGCCGGGTCGCTCGCGATCGCGGCGAGCGAACGCGCAAGGTCCGGCTGGCGAAAGGTCTCGCCGGTCTCTTGGCCGTTCGACGACACCAGGTCCGCGAGTCCCGGCGAGACGTCCGGCGCGTCCGTCAGCGATCCGATCGCGCGAGCGAGCCGCGGATAGACGGGAAAGCCATCGCGCGCGTAGTGGAGCGCCGGTTCGAGCAGCGTCTCCAGCGGCCACGTGGCGAACCGCTGGGCCGCCTTCCACGCGCCGACCAGCCCCGGCACCGCCACAGCCAGCGGACCGACGCGTGGG
>JAYUAK010000442.1:0-2858 GCA_043741335.1 Actinomycetota bacterium | reverse complement strand
AGAGTTCGACCAGCTGAGCCTTCGACGCTTCCGACACGGGGAAATCCGCGATGAACTCGGCGATCGGGCGTTCGTTCATCCGGTCCGGCGGGACGTCGTCGGCAACCATGCGCATGGGGTCGCCGGTCACCAGCTTGTCCTCGCCGAACGCCTCCCGGTTGAAGAAGACGCCACGCGAGAGCCCGAGCGAAGGGTAGAGGTCCCGATCGAAGTACCGCTCGAAGCGGTGGTAGTCAACCCCGAGCGAGACGAGCAGGCGTTTGGCCTGCGGACCGTAAAGGGCATCCGGGGACTGCAAGGCCTCGGTCCCCCCGTAGCCGAGGAGCAAGCGGTCGCCCACCATGAACTCGTTGCGCTTAGCGTGGCCGCCGAAATCATCGTGGTTGTCCACGATCAGGATCGTGTCGTCGGGTCGGCGCTCACGGTAGAACCAAGCCGCCGCGAGCCCGCTCATACCGGCCCCTACGACCACGAGGTCCCACGTCTCCTCGATCGGCAGATCGTCGATCCCGAACCGCGCGCCGTCGCGGATTGCGTGCCCCACCTCGAACGATCCCGGGTGACCCCCTCGCATACCGGTGAGCGCGGGTGGGTAGACCGAGCCATCCACCAGGTCGACACGGGTGACGTCGCCGTTCATCTGAGACATCCGAGGGCGCAGCCTACTTGGGATATCCAGCGAGCGCAGAAACTCAGGTCGACCCCACTGCGGCGGCCGAGTCACGGACGTTATCGACTCTCTATGACTGTCCGCTCCTCGCCCGGTACAGATGCCAACGATCGGTGACGCCCTTCAGCTCGTGCTCGCCCGCATCCTCGAAACGAAGGTTGCTGCCGCGGCAGAGCAGCGCCACCGTCTCGGACACCAGCACATCGCCGGGGCCCGCCCCGGCCATGATCCTGGCGGCCTCGTGGACGGTGACGCCCTCGACATCGTCGCCCGACTGCTCCACCTCGCCCACGTGCACGCCGGCGCGGATCGCGATGCGCTGTCGCGCAGCCACCCCCTGCAGCGCGACGGCGCAACGGACGGCGCTCGCGGTCGCCTCGAAGACCGCGAGCACGCCGTCTCCTGGTAGTCGTCACCTGCCGCCCGCCGAACCCGGCGATCGTGTCGCGGCACGCGTGGAAGTGCATCGAGAGCAGGTCGTGCCAGGCGGCGTCGCCGAGCCGTGCGGCGGTGCGGGTCGAGTCGACGATGTCGGTGAACAGCAGCGTCGCCAACAGCCGGTGCGTGCCCGAGCCGGTCCACTGACGCTGCCCGGACCACTCGAGCGCGACGCAGTCCTCGTCAACGATCGTCCAGGCGTCGTGGCCGGGACGGATCTCATAGAGTTCGCCAGGGCCGTGCTCGTACTCCGTGCCATCGTCGAGGAGAACCCTCTCGCGCCCCGAGAGCAGGATCCCGATGTGGTGAGCCTGACACCACTCGCCGCCCACGAGCGGTTGAAACTGATCGCGCCACCGCCATCCGGCGGGCTGGACGGTCCGGGACACGGTCAAGCCGCCGACGGTGATCAGTTGCTCGATGATCCCGCCGAATTCGACGGTCTCGTCGGGCGTGTCGAAGTTGCGCACTCCGTCCACGTCAGTTGGTCTCGGAGATGTTCAGGGGCGCATCTTGGCCTTTGGCGCTTCCAACAGGCAAGTCTTGAACGTGAGTCGTCAGCCGGGGCGCGGTGAGCCGCGTTCGAGGAATCGATCGACGAGCGCGGCCGCGCGGGTTCGCGCTTCGGGCTCGCGGCGCCGAGTCTCTTCCAAAACATCGGCCGGATCGATCCCGGCGCGCCGGAAGTCTTCGTCGCTATGGGCGAGCCACGCCGCCACCATGTCGGGCGTCGCCTCCGGATGGAACTGCACACAGAGGTGCGATCCCATCGTGAACGCTTGCACGCCGATGGCTGTGCTCGCGACCACCTTTGCGTCGGGCGGAAGATCGAACGTGTCGCCGTGCCACATGAACCACGGACCGATTGGGATGAGCGCCGGGTCCTCCGTGTGGACCTCTCGCCAGCCGACCTCGTGGTCGTCGGCTGGCCGGGCACGCCCGCCCATCGCGTGGGCGAACGCCTGCGCGCCGAAGCAGATCCCCAACATCGGGACGTCGCGCGCGACCGAGTCCTGGATCAAAGCAAGCGCGTCATCGATCCAGGGCGCAACCTCGTCTCCGTAGACCGACGAGGGGGCGCCCATCACGAGCATGGCGTCGAACCCGTCGAGCGACGGCCGCGCGCCCCCCTCCGAGAGCACGTGGTCGATCAGTTCGGCGCTGCGCTCGACCATCGCATCGCCGATGTGCCCGCCGAGCGACAGCCGGTGCGGCTTCAGAACGAGGACCCTCATGCCCCTCCCCACAGCCGGTCGGCGACACGCCCGACCAACTCGAGCTTGCGCCACTGCGTATCCTCGTCCGGGTCGTTGCCGATCATCACGCTCGCGAAGCCGCATTGCGGGCTGATCGCCAGCCGGTCGAGCCCACCGGCGAAGGCCGCTGCTTCCTCCATGCGCCGGACCAGCTCGTCCTCGTCCTCCAGCTCGCGGACCTTCGACGACACGAGGCCCATCACCATCACCGCGCCGTCGCGCAGGAACCGGACCGGCTCGAAGCCGCCGTCGCGTCCCTGATCGTCCCATTCCACGAGGAAGGTGTCGTACGGGAGCTGGCCGAATACGCGTTCCGCGACCGGCTCCAGCGATCCCTCGCACATCCAGGACGACCGGAAGTTCCCGCGACAGATGTGCAACCCCACCGTGACGTCGTCGGGAATGTCGCGGAGCACGGCGGTGTCGGCCGCGATCGCGTCGTCGAGTACGTGATCCACGGAGTGTCCCGCGGACTCGAAGCGCGCGACCCACGC
>JAYUAK010000441.1:0-6755 GCA_043741335.1 Actinomycetota bacterium | reverse complement strand
CGGCCCCCTTCGGCAGGGCCACGACGACGGTGAGCGCCTCGTAGGGTCCCAGTGTCTCCTGCTTGAATCGGGCCGTGACGCCGTCGATCTTCTTCTTGTCGCAGGCGGCGTAGGAGCCCAGCGGGCCTGCGTAGCATGCGATATCGAGGATCCTGCCGGGCGTTGTCACGGTCGCAGTCGCGTTCTCGACGGAGACAGGCCACTCGTCGCCGACGGCGTTCCAGTACAGCTCGTCCTGGTCCGCGAAACCGTTCATGGCCGCCTCGACGGTGTAGACGATCGTGTAGGTATGCACGCCCGTGATCGTGCGGTCGGGATCGCCGATCTTGATCCGCGTGATGCCGCCCGGCTCATTCGAGACGTCGTACTGCGCCGGCGTGTCGCCCGAGGCCGTGACCGATTCCACGTGCAGCGGATACACCCGGTCGAACCGGTCATTGAAGGTCAGTCGCGTCGGCACATCGCGGAAGATGCCGTGGTCCTGCGAGCCTCCGAAGTCATAGACGATCGTCTCGGTGATGCGCAGCGAATCGTCCGTGCGAACCTCGATCTGCAGGTCGTACGAACGGATGGCCTCGCCGCCGAATTGCGCGAGCGCCGTCGGCGCCGCGAGGATCGTGATCGCGAAGGCGATGAGAAGTGCGGCGATCACCTTCGGCACACGACTCATGGCGCAAGCCTAGAACGCGCAAGCGCGGGTTCGGTGGAGCCTAGACCGAGTGAGGAGCGGTTCCCGACGCGGCCCCGGGTCCGTCGATCGCCTCTTGGAGCACGTCCCACGCGAGCACGGCGCACTTGATCCGGATCGGGTACTTGACCACGCCCTTCAGCGCGACCAGGTCTCCGAACCCATCCTCGTCGGGCTCGACCTCGCCGGCCATCATGCCTCGGAAGTCGGCGGTCAGCGCCTTCGCTTCGTCGACCTTCTTACCGGTCACGGCCTCGGTCATCATCGATGCACTCGACTGCGAGATCGAACAACCGGCGCCTTGGAACGTCACCTCCGCGATCGTGTCACCGTCCTCGCGAACGAGCACAGTGATCTCGTCTCCGCAGAGCGGGTTGTTCCGAGTGCAGCTCAGTACCGCGCCCGGCAAGTCCCGCTTGTTCCGCGGGTTCTTGTAGTGATCCAGGATCACTTCCTTATAGATGTCGTCGAGCGCCACGTTCCCCTCCGCCGTTCGTTAGATGAAGATCGCTTCGGCCTTCGCCAGGCACTCGACCAGGACGTCGACCTCTTCCTTGGTGTTGTACACGTAGAACGACGCGCGAGCCGTCGCCGGCGTGTCGAACCGCCGCATCACGAGCTGGGCGCAGTGATGGCCCGCGCGGATCGCGACGCCGTCCTCGTTGAGGATCGTAGCGAGGTCGTGCGGGTGGACGTCCTTGTACCAGAAGCTCACGGCGCCTCCACGGATGCTGACGTCCTTCGGTCCGTAGATCGTGGCGCCGGCCTCGATCAGCCGGTCGAGCGCGTACCGCGTGATCTCCTCTTCGTGCGCGCGGACGGCGTCCATGCCGAGTGCCTGCAGGTAGTCGACGGCGGCGCCCAACCCGATCTCCTGTGCGATGGGCATCGTCCCACCCTCGAACTTGTACGGGATCGGCTTGAACGTCGAGTGGTCCTTGAAGACTTCGTGGATCATCTCGCCACCGCCGAGCATCGGATCCATCGCATCGAGGATCTCCGCTTTCCCGTACAGCCCGCCCGATGCCGTCGGACCCAGCATCTTGTGACCGGTGAACCCGAGCAGATCCACGTCCAACTCCTGCACGTCGATCGCGTGGTGCGGGGCGAGCTGCGCGGCGTCGACCAGCACGATCGCTCCGACAGCGTGGGCGGCCTCAACGAGTTGCGCGAGCGGAGTGATTGTCCCGAGCGCGTTCGACATGCCGGTGACCGAGAGGATCTTCGTCCGCTCGGTGACCAGCGAACCGAGGTCCGCAAGGTCCAGCTGCCCATCGTCGGTGAGCGGGATGTACTTCAGCGTGGCGCCCGTCACGGCCGCGGTCATCTGCCAAGGCACGATGTTCGAATGGTGCTCCATCTCCGTGAGCAGGATCTCGTCGCTCGCTCGGAGGAACTTCCGCCCCCAGCCCTGCGCAACCAGGTTGAGCGATTCGGTCACGCCGCGTGTGAAGACGATGTTCTCGGGCGACGGCGCCCCAAGGAAGCGCGCGATCTTCGCGCGGGCATCCTCGTAGAGCTCGGTCGCCTCCTCGCCCAACAAGTAGAGCCCACGATGAGCGTTCGCGTTGTGATTCGCGTAGAAGTCGGACTCGGCGTCGATGACCTGTTGCGGCTTATGCGACGTGGCAGCGCTGTCCAGGTAGACGAGCGGGCGGTCCCCGACGGTGCGCACGAGGATCGGGAAATCCTCGCGGATCTTCTCGACATCCAGCCCCCCGATGAGTTCCGTCATGCTCGCCTCCCGCTCAGCTCTCCGCGGTCGCGTCCGGTTCCAGGCCCAGCTCGTCGCGCACGCCCTCGTACCCCTTGGCCTCGAGCTCGTGCGCCAGCTCGGCGCCTCCGGTCTTCACGATACGACCCTTCATCATCACGTGAACCCGGTCCGGGGTGATGTAGTTCAGCATCCGCTGGTAGTGCGTGATCAGAAGGACTCCGAGCTCCGGACCGACCAGCTCGTTGACGCCGGTCGCGACCGACTTCAGCGAGTCGATGTCCAGACCCGAGTCGGTCTCGTCCAAGATAGCGATCTGCGGCTCCAGCACCGCCAACTGTAGGACCTCGTTCTTCTTCTTCTCACCGCCGGAGAACCCCTGGTTCACGTATCGCTGCACCATCGAGTCCTCGACGCCCAGCATCTCCATCTTCGCCTTCATGTGCTTGCGGAACGCGAGCGCGCTGATCTGTTCGCCCTTCACCGACGTGTATGCGGTCCGCAGGAAGTTCACCACGGAGACACCTGGCACCTCCGTCGGGTATTGCATCGCCAGGAACAACCCGCGCTTGGCCCGCTCGTCGGGCGTGAGCTTCGTGATGTCCTCGCCCTTGAAGACGACCTTGCCCTGGGTGACCTTGTAGCCGGGCCGCCCCATGATCACGTTCGACAGAGTGGACTTCCCGGAGCCGTTCGGTCCCATCAGCGCGTGGGTCTCGCCCTGCTTCACCACCAGGTCGATCCCCTTCAGGATCTCCTTGCCTTCGACCTCCGCGTGCAGGTCGATGATCTCGAGCGTCGCCGCTCCGTTCGTCTCAGTCATCTTGTTCGTCATCTGGCACCTCGATCAGGATGTCGTCACCTTCGGTTGTCGTGGAGTAGGCCTGCACCGGCAACGTCGCCGGCAAGGTTCTGGGCTTCCCCGTATTCAGATCGAACGTGGAACCGTGCTTCGGGCATTCGATCGTCTCGTCGTCGACGTCGACCTCGCCCTCGTCCAGGAAGAACTGGGCGTGCGAGCACACCGCGTCCACGGCGCGGAACCCTCCGGCTCCGAGGTTCGCCACCGCGACGGAGCGGCCGTCGATCGCGAACCGCCGCGCTTCCCCTTCGGGCACATCGGTTGCGGCACAGATCTTCACGAGCATCATCCGCGCGCGCCTCCTGCAAGCTCGTCCGCGATCGCGGTCTCCGCACCCTCGCGCACCTCGTCGATCGTCACGCGATCCAAGACCTCCTGGAAGAACCCGGTCACGATCAATCGCTCGGCATCCTCCCGCGGGATCCCGCGACTTTGCAGATAGAAGATCGTGTCCTCGTCGACCGGTCCGACGCTGGCCGCGTGACCGCACCGGACGTCGTTCGCCTCGATCTCCAGGTTCGGGATGGAGTCGGCCTTCGCGTGCTCGGACAGGACGATGTTGCGATTGGTCTGCATCGCGTTCGTCTTCTGTGCGTCTTTCCGCACATGGACCCAGCCGCTGTAGACGGCGCGGCTCCTGTCGCGGAGCGCTCCTTTGTAGAGCAGGTCGCTCGTGCACTGCGGCGCCACGTGATCCTGGAGCGAGCGGTGGTCGAAGTGCTGATCGCCGTCGGCGAAGAACACCCCGAGCATCTCGCTGAACCCGCCCGGTGCCGCCAGCACCGTCTCGGCTTCCGCGCGGGCGAGATCGGCCCCGAACCCGATCGCGAGCGTCCGGATCGTTGCATCGCGACCAACGGTGGCGCGTTGCACCCCCAGGTGCGTGACACCGCTCCCCCAGTCCTGGATCGATGCGTAGCGGACGTTCGCACCATCGCCCACGACGATCTCGGTGACCGCGTTGGAGAACGCATGGGTGAGATCGGGGGATGCGTACCGATCGATGAACGTCACCGACGCGCCCGCTCCGACCACGATCAACGTGTGCGGGAACACGGCGGCACCGTCGGTGTCGAGGTAGGTGAGCGTTTGCAGCGGCAGCTTGATCTCCACGCCGTCGGGTACGTACAGGAAGGTGCCTCCGGTGCGGAAGGCGCCGTGCATGGCCAGGAACTTGGTGCGCGACGTGGGCACCAAGGAATGAAGATGCCGCTCGACCAGATCGGGATGCGTCGCGGCCGCGGCGTCGAGGTCGGCGAAGACGACGCCCTTGGCCGCGAGCCCCGGATCAAGGTGCGTGAGCATGGCATCGGAGTTGTGCTGGATCTGCAAGCCCGCCCGGTCGCCGATAGCCCCTGCCGCACCAAGCGCGTCTCCGGGTACGTCGTCCAGGTTCTGGGCGCGTCCGCCGGGCGTGTACGGCGCGAAGTCCAACGCGAACCCCGACAGGTCCGTGTAGCGCCACTCCTCCGTTTCCTGCGACGGGGTGGGCATCGCCTCGAACTCACCGAGGGCTCGGGTGCGGAGCTCGCCGGTGAAACCCGCCGCCTCGGGCAGCTCCGCCAGGGCGCGCTCATCGAACCGGGTGGTCGTTTGGGTGCTCACATCTGAATCCTACCGAAGAGGTCGGATTTCCCCCACCGCTACCCTCGACCCCAGCGCTGGGCTTTGTAGCGCTCACGCTCACGGTCGTCGTCGATGGCTCGGGTCCCGTTGTTCAGCCGGACGTAGAACCGCTGCAACCGACCGAACTGACCCTGCTTGTCCACCACCGTCACCTCGGCGTCGACCGGGTGCCCCGACGGATCCACATGGACCCGGCAGAGATCGTGGCCGTCGACCCGATGGATCGTGGTCGTGACGTTCGCGGCCGCTGCCAGCCCCACCGAGTTCTCGACGATCTGGTTCAGGTGGAGAAGGAACAGATCGGAGTCGTCCTTGCCCTGCTTCCGCATCGTCGCGTAATCGTGCTCCAGTCCGACGATCGTCCCGTCGTCGGCCACGCCGATGACGAGGGTGCCGCCGAACTCGGAGTTGAGGAACGCGGCCACGGTCTTGATGGTGGCCGACTCGATGAGCTTGTTTTTCGCGCCCTCCTCCACGTCCCACCGGAGCGTCGACTTGAATTCGAGGTGCTTGTCCTCCTTGCGCGCCAACAGCTCTCCGATCGGGCAGCTTCCCTGATACGCGACACGGGCGCGCTCGTACACGCGGGGCATCAGGGCGCCGATCACCTCCGCGCGGAACTCGGGCTTGTCCAAGATCCGGATGGTCAGCTCCTCCGCCTGGCTCATCCGCGCGGCCACCGCCTCGGTGAAGCGCTTGTCGAACTCGATCCCGAAGTTCTCCTTCGTGTTCGCCGCGGCCTGTTGCTGGACCTGCGGATCGGCCGCCATGTCCGCGCCGATGCCCTCCAGATGCAGCCGGTCTGCCTCCGAGAGCCCGGAGCCGAAGAGCTCGTTCAGCTTGAGGATCAGCTCCGACAGCGGCGCCAGCAGATCTTCGTATCCGCCGGGTCCGCCCTCGCCGAACGCGTGGAGCACGCCGGCGCCCTTCTCCAGGCTCAGGTCGTGCTCGCCCGTGTGCTTCACTCCCAGGTGCGTCATGGCGACTTGGTCGCCCAGATCCATCGAGCCGCTCGGCTCCGACGGCAGGTGCCGCTCGAGCAACCTGCCGTACTCGTACCGCTTCTCCATTGCGGTGTCGCCGAGCGGCAGGATCTGCGAGATGAACCCATACCGAGACACGAACCGCTTCAGCGATGTCCGGCACTCATTCTGATCAGTAGCGTCCAGGTCCACGAACCGGTCCCGTGCCGGGTCGAGAGCCGCGTAGAGGCTCCCTTGCGTGCCTCCCCCGAAGTACGCCCGTGCGAACGCGTTCACGTCCTCGGGCCGGATCACCCCGAAGCGATCGAGCTCGCGCCACGCGTCATAGAGCTCGTTCGGATCGGTCGGCTCCGCCACCGAGGCGTCGTAGTAGGGAGCGAACCCCCGCTGGACCTGCTCCGCGCCGTTCTCGAAGTCCAGGACGAACGTGTCGTCCTTCCCGGGATGGATCCGGTTCAGGCGCGAGAGCGTCTGGACCGCGTTCACGCCCTCGAGCTTCTTGTCCACGAACATCGTGTGGAGCAGCGGCTGGTCGAACCCGGTCTGGAACTTCTCGGCGACCACCAAGATCCGGAACTCGTCCGTAGCGAACCGCTCGGCCGTCTGCTTCTCCGGGAAACCGTTCATGCTCGGCTCGGTCAGGTCGATCCCGTCGTCGCTCACGGTCCCGGAGAACGCGACCAACGTCCCGACGTCGCCGTAACCCTGGTCGCGCGCGTAGGTGTCGATCGCCTGTTTGAACCGGACGGCCGACAAGCGCGAGCGGCACACGACCATCGCCTTCGCCTTGCCATCGATGCGGTCGCGCGTGGACCGGCGGAAGTGCTCGACCACGATGGCCGCCTTCTGCCCCACCACCGACGGGTGAAGCGTGACGTACCG
>JAYUAK010000440.1:0-6777 GCA_043741335.1 Actinomycetota bacterium | reverse complement strand
GGTGGGGGTGGAGGGACACACCGTACCAACCGACACGAACGACGGGCGGCCGGCACGAGCGGTGCGGCGGGACCGACGGGCCGTTCGATATCCTCCTGGCGTTCCGCCAAAAGGAACCAAGAGCCTGGAGGAAGGGCATGCACGCAAGCGTATGAGCGCCGCCACGATCCCCGCCGACGCCGGTCGTAGCTGGTGGCTCCGCGACGCGCTCGCCGCCGACCCCGGCGAGCCAACCCCAACCCTTTCGGGAGATACGACCGCAGATGTCGTCATCTTGGGTGGCGGCTACACGGGGATGTGGACGGCCTGGTTCCTGAAGGAGGCCGAGCCCGACCTCGACGTCGTCGTGTTGGAGCAAGACATCTGCGGCGGCGGCCCGAGTGGTCGAAACGGCGGCTTCGTGAACAGTTGGTGGAGCGGACTCGGCGAGCTCGCGCGACGTTTCGGAGACGCGCAGGCGCTCGCACTCTGCCGCGCCGGGGAAGAGAGCGTCCGGGCGATCGGTCGCTTCTGTGACGAGCAGGGGATGGACGCCTGGTTCCGCCCAGACGGCGACCTCGGCGCAGCCAGCTCGGAGGCCCAGATCGGTTACTGGGCAGACAACGTCATGGCGGCGGATCGATTGGGCTTGCCCGATCTTTTCCGAGTCGTCGATCGTGACGCGATCCGCGAGCTCATCGACTCGCCGCGTCTGCACGGCGGGATCGTCACGCCGATGGGCGCGACGGTGCAACCGGCGCGCCTGGCTCGGGGCATCCGTCGCGCGTTGCTCGGGCGTGGAGTCCGCATCTTCGAACAGACGCCCGTCACGCGCTTCGGCGCAGGATCGCCATCCGTCGCCGAGACGCCCAACGGCACGGTGCGCGCCGGGGCGGCCGTCGTCGCACTGAACGCGTGGGCTGCGCACTGGAAGCGCTTCCGGCGCCTGCTCACGGTCCGCGGCAGCTACATCGCGCTCACCGCTCCCGCGCCCGACAAGCTCGAGGCGCTGCGGTGGACGAACGGCATGGGGCTGTGGGACCACCGCGCCGCGCTGCACTACGTGCGCACGACGCCCGACGGACGGATCGCGTTCGGTGTCGGCGGGATGCAGCCGGGTCTCGCCCGAACGATCGGGCCGCGCTTCTCGTGGGACGAGCGCGCCGTCGGGATCGCCGCCGAGGATCTGTATCGGATGTTTCCTTCGTTCGCCGACGTACCGATCGAGGCGGCGTGGGGCGGTCCGATCGATGTCGCCGGCCATCACCTGCCGTTCTTCGGTTCGCTCGAGCGAGGCAACGTGCATTACGGGCTGGGCTACACCGGCAACGGCGTTGGACCGTCGCACCTGGGCGGCCAGATCCTCGCGACGCTGACCCTGGGCCGCACGAGCGAGCTCCTCGTTCTCCCGGTCGTCACCGAGCGTGCGATGCGCTTTCCTCCGGAGCCGGTCCGCTCCCCCGGCGCGTTCGTCGCGAATCAGGCCATCTGGCGCAAGGACGAGCTCGAGGACCGCGGGGAAGAACCAAGCCCCATCGTCGACTTCGTGGCGCACCTGCCGCGCCGACTGGGGTACAACCTCGGTCCGTAGGCCCGCCGTTCGCTACACCGCGAACGGTTCGTACCCGGGAGCCACGAGCGGCCACGGGTTCACGCGCTCCCACGCCTCCCCGACGTTCAGCACGAGGTCGTCGCGGAAACGCGGGCCGGTGATCTGCAGACCGAACGGGATGCCGTTTGGGCACAGTCCGGCGGGCACCGAGAGCGCCGGGTGGCCGGTCAGGTTCTGAGGATCGGTGTTGTAGGCCGAGCCATCGGCGGGCGGCTCACCTCCTGGACCCCTCCCGTCCGGCAGGAACCCCTCGACACACATCGCCGGCGTGAGGAGCACCGCATCGTCGCCGAGCAGCCCATCGAGGTCGCGGACGTACTCGAACCGTCGTCGCCTCGCCGCCATATACGTTTCGAACGAGATCTCGAGCGCCTGCGTCATCGTCGCGCGGAAGTCGGGCGAGAACCGCTCCATGTTCGTCTCCACGACGTCGCGGCCGAGATGATGCAGATGCTCGACGGCGCAGATCGCGAACCAGTCCTCTCCGGTCGAGTTGGTCCGGAAGATCGAGCCGGACTCGACCCGTTCGACGGGCAGTCCCAGATCGCGCTCCACGGATGCGAGTGCCTCCACGAACGGCCCTTCAACGCCCTCGGGCAACGGCAGAGGACCCGCGAACCGGCCGGCGGCGAACACGCGGCGGGGCATCCCGCCATCCATCGGCAACGGGAAGGGGAGCGCTGACGGATCGCCCGGAACCGGACCGGCCTCGATCGAGAGCAGCAACCGAATGTCCTCGATCGACGTCGCGAACGGGCCGCACGTCGACAGGTCGATCCAGTCGGGGATGGGATCGCGCCCGATCACGCCGTTCGTCGGTTTCAGCCCGGCCAGACCGCAGAACGCCGCGGGGATCCTGATGGAGCCGCCGCCGTCGGTCGCCGTCGCCATCGCGACCATGCCCGACGCGAGCGCCGCAGCCGAACCGCCGCTCGATCCACCGGGTGACCACCCGGTATCCCAGGGGTTCGTCGTCGTTCCATACAGGGTGTTGCTCGTGTATCCCGCGAACGCGAACTCCGGCTGGTTCGTCTTCCCCACGACGACCGCTCCCGCCGCCCGCAGCCGCCGAGGGATGAGGCCGTCGTGCTCAGCCGGTGCGGCATCCGCGAAGACGAGCGAACCGAACGTCGACGACATGCCCGCCACGTCCTCCATGTCCTTCACCAGAAGCGGGAGCCCGGCCAGCGGTCCGACGTCCTCACCAGCCGCGATCTGGGCATCGATCGCGCGCGCGTCGTCGAGTGCCTGTTCGCGGATCCTGATCACCGCGTTGAGCTCAGGGTTCAGTCGCTCGATCCGCTCGAGCGACATCTGGACGAGGTCGACCGCAGAGACACGGCCGTCTCGCACCGCCGACGCCAGGCTCGTCAACGTCACGGCGTGCCCCGGCGAGTCATGGCGAGCCATGGCGAGTCATGGCGAGAAGCCTACCGACCACGAGGACCTCCCGCAGCCGCCACGACCTCACGGCTCGACGCGTTCGGCCCCTAGACTCGACCGGTCTCCGGCGAACGGGAGCACACTCGCATGGACATCAGACTGGACCGCGTCGATCGGGCGCTGCAGGAACGAGCGCGCGCGTTCACGGATGCCGTTCTGGTCCCGCTCGAGGACGAGTGTGAGGCGAACGACGGACTCACACCCGAAAGCGCCGCCCGCGCGAAACAAGCGGTGCTGGATGCCGGCTTCAACGCGATCAACCACAGCCCGGAGGACGGGGGTCAGGGTCTTGACACCTTCCAACAGATGCTCGTCGAGGAACAATGGGGCCGTGCCACGGGCGCACTCTGGGACATCCCGTGGCGACCCTCGATCCCGCTCGCTCGCGGCACCGAGGCGCAGAAGGAGCGCTACCTCCGCCCGGCTGCCCGAGGGGAACGCCGCGAGGCGTACGCGATCACCGAGGAGCACGCTGGCTCGGATCCGTCGATGGTGCGGACGGCGGGTCGCCGCTCCGGAGAGAGCTGGATCCTCGACGGCGAGAAATGGCACGTGACCTCCGGTGACGTCGCGGACTTCTTCCTGGTGCATGCCCACGTCGACGGCGATTCGAGCAAGCCGACGGTCTTCCTCGTCGACAAGGATCTGCCGGGCGTTCGGCTGGTCCGGACCCCGAAGTACACCCACACGTTCGTGTTCGAGCATCCGATCTTCGCGTTCGAGGGCGTGCGGCTCGATGCAGACGCGGTGCTCGGTGAGGTGGGCCAGGGATACGAGTTGACGAAAGACTGGTTCGTCGAGGAGCGGCTCATGATCGGTGCGCGCACGATGGGCGCGTCCGCGCGTGCGCTCGAGCTGTCGCTCGCGTTCGCAAGCGAACGCGAGCAGTTCGGGCAGGCGATCGTCGGATTCCAGGCGATCGAGTTCATGCTGGCCGACATGGCCGCCGAGATCATGGCGGCGACCTCGATGCTCTACCGCGTCTGCTGGATGGCTGCTCGCGGCGGCATCACCCGCAAGGAGCTTCACGCGCAGGCGTCCGCGGTGAAGCTCGTCTGCAGCGAAACCGCCGGGCGCGTGATCGACAAGGCCGTGCAGATCCACGGTGGACGCGGCTACATGCGCGAGCAACCGGTGGAGCGTCTGTGGCGCGAGCTCCGCGTGGACCGCATCTGGGAAGGCACGTCCGAAGTCCAGCGCATGGTGATCGGAAACGAGCTCCGCAAACGGGGGCCCGGCGCCTACACGACGTGGCCGGTCGAACCCTGAGGCGCTGCCCTCAGGCGCCTCTCAGGTCAGCGTGTGGTGGAGCAGCGGACGAGTGAACACCTGGAGCCACGTGAGCGCCGGGTAGCTCAAGGCCATCACCCCGAGGACGATCGAGACCACCGCGGATCCCCGGCTGCTGCCGCCCATCGAACCGGCGATCGCCATGATGACGGCGAATGCCCCGCAGATCGCAGCGAAGAACACCAGACGATCGCCGAGCAAGAGCCCGGGACCGAATCGGGAAGCGAACGAGCGGACCAGCGATCCTCGAGGGTCGTACTGGTAGGCCCACAGAACGGCGGACGCGGCGGCGCCAATGATGCCGACGACCACCGAGACGACGCCGAGTGGGTTCCGCGTACGGCCCGAGCTTTGATAGATGCCCATCGCTGCTTCCTACGTGCCATCCAGGCACCCACTAGCTTCGTCCGGCAGCCCAGAAAACTTGAGCCCTCCACCCCCTCGCGCGAAGTCGTACGGGGTTCCGGACCACTCCCCGGGAAGACCCGGATACGTCTTCGGCTCCGTGTCTTCGCTGCGGAACTGGAAACCGATCCAGTCCGGCGAGTGAAACCCGGTCGTGTCGTAGGGCGCGACCGACGCCACTCCGCGTCCGAACTGGCGCGCCTCCACCAGGAAACGACCTTGGAAAGTGATGTCGTCCTTCGCGAAGAGCTGGATGTACCAGCGTTCGACCTCGAGGAGATACCCCTGTGTGGAGGATGGCGACTCGGGACCGACGAAGTAGCGCATGTCCACGACGACGAGAGGTCCCTGCACGCCCGTAGTCCGACGGATGATGCCGAGCGGATCCGTGAACCTTGGGGTGTTCGTGAGCGGAGTGATCCATCCGTTGACACACGTCGCCGAAGCGACACCGCTCGTCGGCGGCGGGACGTTAGGGACAGCCGGGGGCGTCGGTGAAGCGGTGAGAGAGCCAGGCGTGGTGGGAGTGATCGGCGGGGTCGTCGACACGACGAAAGGCGGAGGGCTCCCGTGGCATGCGGCCAGTGACACGACGAGGGCACAGATGGATGCGCGTGTGGCGAACCGACGCAAGCGAACTCCGGACGGGTCGGGAACCCCCAGGATACTTAAGAGGCGGACACCGATAGCCCCGATCCTTGGTAGAACTGTTGGGCATGCCCGACCGGGTCCACGGAAACAACGAGGAACGCGGTGACGCGCATCTTGATCCCGTCAGCCGGCGAAGGTTCCTCCAGCGTTCGGCTATGGCCGTCGCGGGCGGCGTGCTGTTCTCGTGCACGGGCGGCCGAAAGATCCCCGTGGTCACCACCTCCCCGACGACGACGATCGATACGCGCTGGCCCGTCAAGCAGGTCATCTACCTGATGCTCGAGAACCGGAGCTTCGACAACCTCTTCGGCAAGTTCCCCGGCGTGAACGGAACGACCACCGGCGTCGCCTATGGGAACGAACAGGCCTTGATCCCGTGTCCCGATTGGCTGCCGGGCGACCTCCAGCACGATCACGCCGCGGCGCTCAACTGTCTGAACGGCGACAAGCTCGATGGATTCGGCGGAGGCAAGTGGGGCGCGGTCTACGGCTACTCGCAGTTCCATGAAGCACAGATCCCGAACTACTACCGGTGGGCGCGCGACTACGCGATCTCGGACAACTTCTATTCGTCGGCGCTCGGACCGTCCTACCCCAACCACTTCTACTTCATCGCCGGCCAATCGGGCGGAGTGCTCGACAACCCGGAGAACATCAGCCAGTTGAAGGAGAACGGGAAGATCTACAAGAGCTGGGGTTGTGATGCGATCGGCGACGACGTGTTCGTATTCGTGAAGGATCAGCATGGGAACCTCACGAAACACGACACGTGCTTCACGTACCCGACCGTCGGCGGGCAACTGACGACGGCCGGTATCGACTGGGCGTACTACGCGGCGGACTGGGGGCAGCCCGGCTACTTCTGGAACGCGTACAACGGGATCGGCGACGTGTTCCACGACAAGGAGTACTGGAACGCGCACATGCGATCGGTCGACGTCCTCGTGAAAGACATCAAGGCGAACCGCCTGCCCGCGGTCACGTGGGTCACGCCCCGTTTCGAGCTGTCAGACCACCCTCCTTACAGCACGTCCTTCTCGCACAACTGGATCACCGACATCGTGAACGCCGTGATGACCGGCGACATGTGGGAGCACACGGCCATCTTTATCACCTGGGACGAGTGGGGCGGCTTCTACGATCACGTCAAGCCGCCGACGGTCGATGACATCGGACTGGGAATCCGTGTGCCGTTGCTCACCATCTCGCCGTACGCGCGCAAGGGCTTGATCGACGACGAGGTCGGCGAGTTCTCCACGCCGCTGCGGTTCATCAGCGACAACTGGGGCCTTGATCCACTGACGCCACGGATCGCGAAGACGCACAACATGGAGCACGTCTTCGACTTCGCGGGACCGCCGCGGTCTCCGTCGCCGACGAGCACGCGGGCAAAGGTC
>JAYUAK010000439.1:0-2881 GCA_043741335.1 Actinomycetota bacterium | reverse complement strand
ATCGGCGATGCCGTGCAGGACCTCGGGCTCGAGGTCCGTGCGGGCGTGCATACGGGCGAGGTGGAAACGATCGTCGGGAAGGTCGGCGGGATCGCGGTCAACGTCGGAGCGAGGATCGCCGCGCTCGCGGCTCCCTCCGAGGTGCTGGTCTCTTCGACAGTCCGAGACCTCGTTTCCGGCTCCGGCCTCGCGTTCGAAGACCGCGGCATGCATACGCTCAAGGGCATCCCCGAGGAATGGCACCTGTTCGCCGTGCGGAACTGATCCGTCGCGGACGAGCTGAAGCTATCCGGCGGCCAGCTGGACGAACGCCAGGAACGCCAGGGACGAGTAATCGTTCGCGGGTTCGACGGTCGCCCACGAGGCCACGCGATCGACGTACCGCCACCCGAGCTGATCGAACGGCCGGAACGGGTTCTTCCCGTCGGCGGGACACGGCGGCGCCTGGTTGGGTCCGAAGAAGCCGGTGGGGACGTAGCCGGATGGACCATCGACCGCCCCGCCGAGGAGCACGTCGCCCGTTCCGTCGAGCGATCCCACAAGGTTCGCGACCTGATGTTGCGGACAGTGCGGGAACGTCGAGCCGGCCCCGATCACGAAGCTCGCGCCCCAGGCGTTGGCGCCGAGGGACCAGCCCAGCTCGGCGTCCAGGAGCGACGCGTACCGATCCGTTCCGGTGACCTGGTCGTACCACGTGGCCTCCGCCACCAGACCGAACGTGTGCGGCGACGGATCGCCATGCACCCAGCCGTAGCCGAAGGGATCGCTCGCCTCGATCCCGCTCGCCGTGTCGAGTTGACCCTGCATGTTCCCCAACACGTCCTGCACCGTCACCGGCAGCGGTGGGTTCCCCGCCGCAACGATGGCCGAGTACAGCTCCGGATGTGCCAACCCCGCAACGTCGTAGAGGTTGAACGTGTCGTGCTGTTCGACCGGTTGGTGGATGTAGGCCTTCGCCCAGTGGGCCGCCTGCTCCAGGTAGAAGGCGGAGTCCGCATGCGGTAGACCGCTCGGGATCGACGCGGCGTCGCGGAGCGCGAGATGGAGCTCGACCGCACCGAGCTCCAGGTCGTCGCGCCACATCGGTCCCTCCGGGTAATACCCACTCGGCGTTGTGGTGTGGTTCGTCGTGTGCTCGGTCTCGGCCATGTCGAACACGCCTTCGCCGGCTCGCAGACAGCGGTTCGCGAGGGCCGCATCGGTCGACGCGAAGATCTGGAAGCACAACCCGAAGGCGGCGGCCATCCGTCCGGCGATCGAGGGCGGCACCAGCGTCCCCGGCGGTCCGACGCGGAACACCGGCCGATGGGACAGATAACGATCCGCGCGGCCCTTCAAAGCGTCGTCGACCTCCGGGAGTCGCCAGACGTCGTGGTCGGAGTTGTACCCGAGTCCACCGTTCCCGATCCCAACTTGGTAGTAGAGGACCTTCTTCTTGCCGTCCCACATACGCAGCAACCAGTCGAGCCCGAACTTCTCCTCGGTCGCGAAGTCGGGGCCGCCGACCGTGAAGAGGGACGGATGATCGCGGAGAGCCTCCCCCATCACCGACAACACGAACGCCGTCGTGTGCGCGAACTTGATGTAGTCGCCGGCATCGAACCATCCGCCCTCGACGTTCGTCCGACCCCCGGTCGACACCAGATCGTGCGCAAGGAAGCCGTTCACGTACGCGGGTGTCTCGTAGACGGGAGCGTTCAGGTCGTTCAGATGCGAGGGCATCCGATCGAGCACCGATGGATCCACGTGGGCCCCGTCCCGCTGCGCCAAGAAGTAGAGGAGCGCGTTCGACACGAGCGGCGCGTAGAGCTGGGCTCCCGTTCCTACTTGGAACGCAGGCGATGTCGCGCCGGCCGCTTTCAGCACGTAGACGCCGGGATCGTTGAACCCGTCGAAGTCGATCTGGTTCACGTGGGCGAACCGGTTGTTCCACGAGCCGCGGTCGGCACCGATCGTGCCGGAGAACGCGACGACGTTGCCGTCACCGACCAGGTCGAACGTCTCGCCCGCATGATCGGCGGTCGAGAGGAGGAACGCCTGCTTGGCGCGATCTTGGACGTAGCCGACCTGATTGACGCGCACGAACGCGTTCGGCGAAGCGCCCGTGGGGATGGTCGTGACGAGTGGAGTCAGCACCAACACCGCCGCCGCACATGCGACCCGTCGGACGATCTTCGACACGCGCCCTCCCCTTCCTGGAACTCTCGCGCGGAACCCTACTTCGGCCCGGAGTCGCTTCGCCAGCGCGTCGGAGCACAGACCTATACTCCGTCGCACATGCCCAAGCGATTCCAGATCCGCCCGCCGGGCCTGAAACCCACGACGAAGGTCGGCACGCTCGGCCCGTATCGCGGTCGCCTCGGCCTCGCCTGGGTGATCGCTCCGATCGTCGCCGGTCTGATCATCGTGGTGGCGGGGTACTTCGCCATCTTCCGTTGAGTCCGATCAGCCGACTTTCTTGAGCGGGGCGTAGGCGAGCAGCACGCGCTTGTCCCCCACGTCGGAGAACGTGATCGTCGCCTCGGCGTCCTCACCCATGCCGTTCACGGTGAGCACAACCCCCTCTCCCCAGCGCTCGTGGATCACGGTGTCGCCGGCCGCGATCGAGACGGGCGCGTGCCTGGAGACTCCCGAGGGTCGCGGCGGCGTCCAGCCCGGCTCGACCTCCGTACGCCCCGTCGAGCCCGGAAGGCCGACGACCGAGTAGCCGCGTTCGGCGCGACTTCCGCCGCCCGAACCACCGGCGCCCGAACCGCCGGCGCGTTCCCGGCGTGGACGGCTGCGCGACTCGTGTTCCTTCAGCTCGAGCAGATGCTCGGGGAGCTCGGCCAGGAACCGCGACGGTGGGTTGTACTGCGTCTGACCGAACAACGTTCGGCTC
>JAYUAK010000438.1:0-2888 GCA_043741335.1 Actinomycetota bacterium | reverse complement strand
TCACTTCGGGACGGAAGAGCTGTGTGCGACCCATCATCTTGAGGATCGCCGGGCGCACGAACACCTCGAAGCTGACGAACACGCTGACCGGGTTGCCCGGCAGACCGAAGTACGGCTTGCCCTCGATCTGGCCGAACCCCTGCGGCATCCCAGGTTGCATCGCCACCTTGTAGAAGTCGAGCTCGCCTCGACGGAAGAACGACGCCTTCACGACGTCGCGCTCCCCCACTGACACCCCGCCCGACGACACGAACGCGTCCGCCTGGATCAGATAGCTGAGCACGGTCTCCTTCAGCGCGTCGACATCGTCCTTCACGATCCCCGCAAGCACTGGCTGTGCTCCGGCATCGCGGAGTGCACCGAAGATCGTGTACGCGTTCGAGTCGCGGATCTGGCCGAACTCGGGACTCTCCGTGGGTGGGATCAGCTCGTCGCCAGTGGACAGCACGATCACGCGCGGCCGGGGATGCACGGTCAGGTGAGGGAATCCGGCGTTCGCGAGCAGCCCCAGCTCCGGCGGTCCCAAACGCTTGCCGGCGGCGACCAGCACCTGCCCCTCCTTCACGTCCTCACCGGCGGGGCGGATGTGCTGGCCGGACACCGGGGCGTCGAACACGCTCACCATCTCGCCGCCGGGCTCGGCGTTCTCGATCGGCACGATGGTGTCGGCGCCTGCGGGGATCGGCGCACCGGTCGCGATCCGGACAGCCTCGCCGCCGCCGACGGTCGCCTCGGGCCTGCGGCCGATCAACGCCCGCCCCACGATCTTCAGGTCGACAGGTATATCCGGCTTGGCTTCGGCCACATCCGAGGACCGGACCGCGAACCCATCCATGGCCGACGACGCGAACTCCGGCAGATCGCGATCAGCCACCGCGTCCTCCGCAACGACGCAGCCGAACGCTTCGGTGAGGGGCAGTTGCAGTGGCGCGAGCGGGTGGATCTGGGACAGGACTCGCTCTCGCGCGTCTTCGACCGAGAGCAAGCCTGCGATGTCGTCGTGATCATGGACGTGGCGACGCTCGGCCATGCGGGCAGTCTACCCACGGCTGTGACGGGATCCGCCGAGCGCGGGCCGGTGGGACGACTGGCTAGTCCAGGAGTCCGCGCTTCACCAGATCGCGAAGGTACTGGCGGAAATCCTCGCCGACGTCGTCGCGTTCGAGTGCGAACTCCACCGTCGCCTTCAGATAGTCGAGCTTGTTCCCGACGTCGTAGCGCCCGTGGTCGAACTGGTAGGCGTAGACCGCGTGCTCCTTCGCGAGCAGGTTGATGGCGTCGGTCAGCTGGATCTCGCCCCCTCGTCCGGGCCGGGTCTCGCGCAGCGCGTCGAAGATATCGGGCGTGAGCACATAGCGGCCGATCGCCGCCAGGTTCGACGGTGCCTCCCCCGGAGACGGCTT
This sequence comes from Actinomycetota bacterium, assembly GCA_043741335.1. GTDB lineage: Bacteria > Actinomycetota > UBA4738 > UBA4738 > HRBIN12 > JBBQVZ01. The sequence continues at coordinate 1,485 of JAYUAK010000438.1, read as the reverse complement.
CTCCACGATCGACAGCACGCGGGCGAGATGCTCCTCGACGAACTCCGGCTCGATGGAACCGTAGTGGCTGATGTCCTGTGTCGGGACCTCCTGGACCGCGATCACGCTCCGGCCGTACCGCTCGTGGACGCGGAGCATCTCCGCGAGCAGCGGCACGGAGCGATGGATCAGGTCGTCGCCCAGCAGCACCGCGAACGGTTCGTTCCCCACGTGCCCCTCTGCGACAAGCACCGCGTGTCCCAGACCCAGCGGATCCTTCTGGCGGATGTAGTGCATCGTCGCCATGTCGCTGATCTCGCGAACCTGCTTCAGCTCGTCGAACTTCTTCTGAGCCTCCAGGTAGAACTCCAGCTCGAACGAACGATCGAAATGATCCTCGATCGCGCGCTTGCGCCGGCCGGTCACGATCAAGATGTCGGTGAGCCCCGCGTGCGCCGCCTCCTCGACGACGTACTGGATCGAGGGCGTGTCGACGACCGGCAACATCTCTTTCGGCTGCGCCTTGGTCGCCGGCAGGAACCGCGTACCGAGGCCGGCGGCGGGGATCACGGCCTTCCTGACGGGCATCACGATTCCCTCGCTCGACTTCGCGCTCGCATCTGCGGCGGTGGCATCGAGTCTAGGCGTTCGAGATCCCCGCTCCGTGGGGTCCTTCGTCATCCGTCCTCGCTCTGTGTCGGAAGGACGGCCGGGTCGGCAAGCTCAATAAACTCGAGCTGCGGCTCGCGGGCGTCTCGAGAGGTATCGGCGCGCCGGGCGGCCGCCTCGAGCGGACCGAGCAGCAGATCCAGCTCCGGACGCCTTCGGGCTTCCCGTCCCAATCGTGATCCTTGCATCGCCAACCTCCTTGCGAACGCCGCCCCCCCGCAGTGGTGCTTCCAGGTGATGACCGTAGCCCTCGCGGACCACACGAACATCGTCCAGAAGTCCCGTCCGAAAGGAGGAGCGCGCAACCGCCGAAAGACCAGGTGGCAAACACGACGGGCGTGCGAGGAGGTGTTGGAGCCTCCCGCTACACTCGTCCGGTCATGCCCACCTACGAGTACACGTGCCGAAGCTGCGGCCATACGTTCGACATCGTCCAGGCGATGAGCGAGGAGGCGATGACCCTCTGTCCGGAGTGCGGCGGCGAGCTGCGGAAGGTGTTCGGCGCGCTCTCCATCTCGTTCAAGGGATCGGGGTTCTACGCCACCGATCACGGGAAGAAATCGAAGGCAGCCTCAGACAGGTCGACAGACAAGACTCCGGCCACGTCCGAGTCAACATCAGACGGCGGCCAAAGAGACACGCAGAAGAAGGATAAGAAGGACGCCGCTAAGCCCTCCGAGAAGAAGGCCGCCTCGAGCTCCGAGAGATCGAGTTCGGGCGAGTCTTCGAGCTCTGGCGGGTCGAGCTCCGGCGAGTCTTCGAGCTCTGGCGGGTCGAGCTCTGGCAAGAAAACGGACTCGTGAGCGACGCGGAGATCGGCGTCTTCGGCGGGTCGGG
>JAYUAK010000437.1:0-6832 GCA_043741335.1 Actinomycetota bacterium | reverse complement strand
AGCCCTCCACCAGCGTGCAGAACGACGAAGCGGTTGCGGACCCGTCGACCACGGCCGCCCACGCGTCGTCGACGAGCGCGTAGCGTTCGAGTGGACTGAGCGCCTGCTGCGCCGAACTCGCCAGCCGGCCGGCGAGCTCCGCGTCGTACCACACCCGGACGAAGCTGATCCCGCCGGCGTTCGCCACGACCACGGCGTCGGGGTGAAAGAGCGGCAGCGTGGCTCCGTCCGCTTCGATCAAGATCGCCTCGGTCGTCTCCCGGCCGTCGGGCGCGGATTGGCGGACCAACAGCGGCACGGACCATTTGCTCTCGTCGTCGGATCGCGATGGCGCATAGCGTCGCTGCGTGAAATGGAGCGAACCGTCCGCGATCGACACCGAGATCAACGGATAGCCTCCCTGCCAGATCCAACTGTCCATGATCCGGCGGACCGGCTCGCCGGTCTCCTCCTCCAGCGCGTCCCACAGGTCGTGGGTCTCGGCATTGCCGTACGCGTGCTTCCCGAGGTACCGGCGGATCCCGTCGCGGAACCGTTCGCCGCCCAGGTACTGCTCCAGCATCCGAAGGATCGCTCCGCCCTTCAGGTAGGTGAGCGTGTCGAACATGCCGTTCGCGTCGTCGGGCGAGTGCACCGGGTACTCGATGGGACGGGTCGAGTCGAGCGAGTCCACCTCGAGCGCCAGCGTTCGCGCGCGCGCGAACTGGTTCCAGACCTCCCAGTCGGGCCGATACGCGTCGACGGCAAGCATCGCCATGAACGTGGCGAACGCTTCGTTCAACCACAGCCCGTTCCACCAACGCATCGTGACCAGGTCGCCGAACCACATGTGGGCAAGCTCGTGAGCGACCGTCTCTGCCACGTCCAGCTGCTCGCCGTGTGTCGACGTCGCGGGATCGACCAGGAGCGCCGCCTCGCGGTACGTGATGCAGCCCAGGTTCTCCATGGCACCTTGCGCGAAGTCGGGCAGCGCGATGTGATCGACCTTGCGGTCCGGATACGGGATACCGTAGTAGTCGGCGAACCACGTGAGCGAGTGCCCCCCGACCTCGAGCGCGAACGCGGCCAGCGGTCCCTTGCCCGGCACGTGCGCGATCCGAGTGGGAACGCCGCCCGCATCGACAGCCTCCGTCAGCTCGAGGTTGCCGATGACGAACGCCACCAGGTACGTGGACATCGAAATCGTGTCGGCGAACGCGACCCGGATGCGGCCGTCGTCTTGCGTCGTCCGCTCGACCTCAGGGCCGTTCGAAAGCGCCGTCAGGCCGGGCGCGACGACGAGCGTGATACCGAAGACGGCTTTCAGATCTGGCTCGTCCCAGCACGGGAACGCCCGGCGTGCATCGGTCGCTTCGAAATGCGTGGTTGCGATGACCTCGGCGCCGCCGTCGGGCAGCTGATACGTCGAGCGATAGAACCCAACGAGTTTGTCGTTCAGCTCGCCGCTGAAGTCGAGGTGCAGGGACCAATCGCCTGGATCGGCGGTCGCGTCCAGCTCCAGGTGCGCGCGCTCCGTCTCGGACTCGAGTCGAACCTTGGAGATCTCGATGCGGCGGCCATCGCTCGCAGCGAGAGACCCTCCAGAGATCGCCAGATCGACCGCGTTCAGGGCGATCTCGGTGACCGACTCGTGAACCGTGACCGCAACGTCTTGCCGCCCGATGAATCGCCCTTCGACGAGATCCGGCTCCAGGGTCAGCTCGTAGCGGTTCGGCGTCACGGTTCGCGGCAGGCGGTAGCGAGCTTCGCTGTCCTCCGTCATCTCGGTTCCCCTCCGCCTATCCCGGGCACGGCGACGAATCCTACTCCAGCCGCCGACGAGCGACCTGAGACTCGGGTCTTCGCGAACGCCGCGACGAGCATCGACGCGGCGGCTCCGGCGAGAGCTCAGGCGTTCACGTAGGTGAGCCAGTCTGCGTACTTCTCGGTCTCGCCCTTCGTGGCGGCGAAGAACGCGCCCTGGAGCTCCTTCGTGATCGGACCGCGATGACCCTCGCCGACCGAGCGATCGTCCACCTCGCGGATCGGGGTGATCTCCGCAGCGGTCCCGGAGAAAAAGCACTCGTCTGCGTTGTAGAGGTCGCTCCGAACGAGGTTCTCCTCGCGGACCTCATAGCCCAGATCGCGGCCGATCTGGATCACCGAACCGCGGGTGATCCCGTCGAGACAACCGGCCTGCGTAGGCGGGGTGCTGAGCGCGCCGTTTCGAACGATGAAGACGTTCTCGCCGGAGCCGTCCGTGATGAAGCCCTGCTCGTTCAAGATGATCGCCTCGTCGTAGCCGGCCTTCAGCGACTCGACCTTGGCGAGCACGCTGTTGAGGTATTGACCGGTCGCCTTGGCGGCGGCCGGCATCGAGTTCTGGCCGTTCCGACGCCAGCTGCTGATCTTGATCCTCACTCCTTGCTCGAGCGCGTCCTCGCCGAGGTAGGCACCCCACGGCCACACGGCGATGATCACGTTCACGGGCGCATTCAGCGGGTTCACACCCATCTCGCCGTAGCCGCGGATCACGAGCGGCCGTATGTAGCACGAACTCAGGCCGTTCGCACGGATGGTGTCCTTCATGCCCTCGCCGACCGCGTCGACCGCGAACGGGATATCCAGGTGATACATCTTCGCCGAGCGGTAGAGCCGTCGGAGGTGCTCGTCCAGGTGCCACACGGCCGGGCCACGTGCGGTCTCGTAGGCGCGGATGCCCTCGAATACCCCGGTGCCGTAATGCAGCGCATGGGAGAGCACGTGGATCTTGGCGTCGGCCCAGTCCACGAGCTCACCGTCCATCCAGATCTTCTCGACCTGCGTGATCGGCACCGTGGACCCTCCTCTACTCGACCAGGTGCACGGATCGGCACCCGGAGATGTACTGGACAGGATATCGACAAGCAGGTCCGGTCGGCTGGAGCGTTCGCTCAAGCCGGAAGGTCGTACGCGCGCCACACGATCTGGTAGCGGGGCTCGAGCACCTCATCCAAACGTCCGAAGCGCTCGAACGCCCACGCGCGGGTGGTCGCCACGGCCTCCGCGAGTCGCTCGGGCGCAACGTTCCATGTCCACGAGTAGAGGCCTTGTCCGGCTTCGAGGAAGAAGCTCTCGAGCGTCTGGTCGCTCGACTGCCACACGGGCGGTAGCCCGCGGAACCGGGCGCCGAGGCGCGCGAGCGCATCGTCCAGCAGTTGGTGGTCTTTCGAGGCCAGTCCCACGCGGCCGCTGCCCGGACCAGCCTCGGCCTCCAGCCGATCCTGCACCTCTTCCCAGGGACCGCCCGGTCCGCCGATGTTCAACAGGAGCGCGCCGCCTGGACGAACGACACGAACCAGCTCCGCGATCGCGCCGCGCCAATCGGGGATCAGGTGCAACACATGACGAACCACGGCGCCGCCGAAGGCATCCCCACGGAACGGCAACCGAGTTGCATCACCGATGAGGAGGGGGAACGACTGACGCCCTCCCGTCTTCTCGAGGAGCTTGCGAAGCATCGGCGCCGACAGGTCGAGACCCATCATGCGGACGCCGGCGTCGCGCAACGGCAGCGCGATCAGACCGGTGCCGACGCCGATCTCGAGACAGGGCGCCCGGCCCGCCAACTCCGAGTGAAGGAGCTCGACGACTGCTGCGCCCGCGTCGGACGTGAGCTGCCGAGCCCGGGTCTCGTCGTAGCGATCCGCTACGCGATCGAAGGAGACGGACTTGGGTCCCACAGCGGTCACGCGGGTGCCAGGCGTGAACCGGGCCGTGGGTGCGGGAGGTCGAACGCCCACCATTCGACCGCGTACTCCGGTTCGACGGGTCGATCGAGGTTGCCGAACCTGCGATGGAGCCAGGCGCGGAGACTCCTCACCCCTTCGGTGCGCTGCCCCTCGGTCGTCGACCATGTCCACGTGTAGTAGCCCGCTTCGATGTGCTCCAGGAAGCCCTCCAGCGTGAGGGTCCGCCGGCCACGGACGGTCGGCAGCCTCCGCCCTCGCGAACCCAGCAACGACATCGCTCGCAGCAGCGACCCGTGGTCGTCGGGGGAGAGGCCGACCGAAAGCGGCAGACCACCTGCTTCAGCGAGGAACCGATCCTGCACTTCCCGATAGAGGCCTGTGTAGTCCGTGATGCTGACGAGGAACCTGCCTCCCGGCTGAACCACACGGGTGACCTCCGCGAGCGCACGTTGCCAGTCGGGGATCAGATGGAGGACATGTCGGATGAACACTCCGCCGAACGAACCGCTCCGAAACGGCAACCGAGTGGCGTCGGCGATGATCAATCCCGGCGATGCAGGAGGGCGTACCGCTTCCCGCAAGCGCAGGATCATCGGGTGGGAGAGGTCGACCCCGTGGACGCGGAAGCCGCGCTCGATCAGAGGCAAGGCGAGCAGGCCGGTGCCCACTCCGACCTCCAGCAATCGGTCACTTCGCTCGAACTCCGCGACAAAGAGCTCGGTCGTGGCCGCCGATGCCTCGGGCGACAATCCTCGAGTCTCGTCGTAGTAAGGGGCAGCCTCATCGAAGCTCACGTCCGTTGTGCGCTTCGGCGGGTTCATGTTCGCGTCATCCTAGCGACACATCCGTCACGACTTCGGGATGTCCTTGTTCGCGTCGACGAACGGGAGGGGCGCGACGGTAGCGGGTCGAACCCCGCGCGGGTCGGCAAGCTCGAGCGGCGTCCCGTCCGACAGGTACGACGCCGCAACCCACGCGAATCCCACGTTGCGCTCCAGGCGCGGAGACCAGGCGCCCGCGGTCACCCGCCCGATCCGCTCGCCGCCGGGCACATGGACGGGCCACACGTCGTTCAACGCGCCCTCGTCGCTCATGGGCTCGCCGCCTATGTCGATCCCGACGAGCTTGCGATCCACGCCGGTCTCCGCGAGACGGGCGAGGGAGGCCTTCCCCATGAAGTCCCGCCCCTGATCCAGCTCGACGAACTTCTCGAGCCCGCTGATGTGAAATGGGGTGTCCTCGATGCGCATGTCGCTTCCGTAGTTGAAGATGCCCGCCTCGATCCGGCGCGCTTCGGAAGGCGCGATCGCCCGGATCCCGAACGGCTCGCCCGCCTGACGCACGCGCTCCCACAGATCGTCGCCCCGACTCGTGTCGCGGAGGTAGATCTCGTAGCCAACCTCACCGGTCCATCCGGTCCGCGACACCACCACCGGGATCCCGTCCACCTCGGCCTCCGCGCACCAGTAGTACTTGAGGTCACGCACGTCGTCGCCGAACAGCGCACCGATCACGTCCTTCGACCGCGGCCCTTGAATCTGCATCGGCGCGACATCCGCCTCGCGGATCGTCACGTCCATGCCGCGGCCGGCTGCGACGCCGGCCACATACAGCAGCGCGTCACTATCGGCGAGCGCCAGCCAGAAGTGGTTCTCCCCCAGTCGCAGCAGGACTGGGTCGTTCACGATCCCGCCGTCTGCGGCGGTGAGCAACACGTATTTGCACTGCCACACGTCGCAGCTCATTAGGTCGCGACAGGTGATCAGGTTCGTCAGCTCGAACGCATCCGGTCCGGTGATCTCCACGCAGCGTTCGACGCTCACGTCCCACATCGTCACGTCGTTCAGCAGCGCCCAATACTCGGTGACCGGGTCGTCGTACAACGTGGGGAGCAACATATGGTTGTACAGCCCCCAGCTCTTACAGCCCGCTCGTTTCGTCGCCTCGAAGTACGGCGACTTGCGGTACCACGGCTGGATGTAGAACGTGAACGTTTCCGACGACATCGATCCTCCTCGGGCGGCTCGGTCGCCCGCAGCCTACCGTCGGCCGCGCGCCGACCGGCGTCGCCCGTTACGCGTCGAGCCGGTAGAACCGCAGGAAGTCGTTCTCGATCGGGAGCACCGAGACCGTTCCGAAGCCAGCTTCCTCCGCATATCGCTCGAAGGTCGATCTCCGCATGACGGTGCCCGTGCCGGCGGATGCGTGGTCGTCCATCCCTGAGGGCAGGCAACAGAGCACGCTGTAGGTGTAGAAGAGCCGCTCGGTCTCGCTCGCCGGCGCAGTGAACGAGTCCTCGACGCGCTCGTCCGCGACGATCAGCGTTCCGTCGGGCTTGAGCATCTTTCGGATCGCTGCGAGCACCGCCACCGGTTGGGCGAGATCGTGGATGGCCTCCACGACCACGGCCACGTCGTACCGGCCCTCGAACGCCGGATCGGCGGCGTCGCGCGCCTCGAACCGCACGCGATCTGCCAGCCCCGCGCGCTCGGCGTTCTGGTTGGCGAGCTCGATCGAAGGCGCGTCCAGGTCGAAGCCGTCCACGGTGATGAAGGGATACGCGCGGGCGAGCGAGATCGCCGCCCAACCGACACCGCAGGCGATATCCGCCACGCGAGCGCCCGGTTCGCTCGAGAGTCGCGCGTGGATGTCCGGGATCGATGGGATGTACTCGGTGCCCAGCGAACCGACGAGCCACGGACGGTTGAAGTCGCCTTGGGCGTCCGTCATGTCGCGGCCGTACCGCTCCCACGGGACGCCATCTCCGCTGTGGAAGGCAGCGACGAGGCTCGGCATCGCTCCGGCCATCGCGACGAACGATTTGCAGAGCGGCGCGATCGAGTACGGACTATCGGGATCGAGCAGCGGCTCGATGTGACCGGCCGGCAGCGAGTAGCGCCGCTCCTGGTGTCCCGCGGCCACGTCGTCCACGGTCAGGATGCCGGCGGCGGCTTGCTGTTCCAGCCATTCCCGCGCGTACCGCTCGAAGACGCCGGTTTCCTCGGCGAGACCTTCCGCCGTGAGGCCTCCCGCTGCGTCGAGCGCGCGGTAGAGCCCGAGCTTGTCGCCGAGGTAGACCGTGAGCACCTCCCCCATACCGAGGCTGGCCAAGAACAATCGCT
>JAYUAK010000436.1:0-2900 GCA_043741335.1 Actinomycetota bacterium | reverse complement strand
CCCGTCACGAGTGGTCCATTCCTCTGCCTTCACGAACACGGTAGCGAGTTCACCGCGGGGGGCCTAGCGGCCGTCGGCCATTCTTGAGGGAACGAAGGTCGCGGATCCATCTAGGTCGAAAGTCCGACCCGATCGAGTGCCTCCTCGAGCCATCCAGGTACGGACGCCGCCCGTACTTCCCAACAGGACCCTTCGTGGGGTCCGTATGCAGCCAGTCCGAGGAGGCAAACGATGAGGAAGACATCCAGGGTCGGCGTCAGGTCGGTCGGGATCGCGGCGATCGCGGTGCTCTTGATCCTTTCGGCGTGCGCGAAGAAGAGCAGCACGGCCAACGCGGGATCCGGCGGTTCCACGGGTTCGAGCGGCTCCGTCACGGTCTCGTCGAAGTCCGTGTCGAGCGTGGGCAACGTCCTGGTGGATTCGAAGGGGATGACGCTCTATTACGACAAGGCCGAGAGCGGGACGATCAAGTGCACCGGCGGCTGCGCCACCGCGTGGCCCCCGCTCCTGTTGCCCTCGGGTGTGACGGCCGCCACGGCGGGAAGCGGTGTGGACGCGAGCAAGCTCGGCACGATCGTGCGGCCCGACGGCGGTACGCAAGTCACCTACGACGGCATGCCGCTCTACCTGTTCGCGAGCGACACGAGCTCGGGGCAGGCGACCGGTCAAGGCGTCGGAGGCTTCTACGCCGTCAGCGCGGCCGGCTCGGGCCCCAGTGGTTCGGGCTCGACGGGGGGCGGGTACCACTACTAGGCGGAGTCGTGTTGCCAGACCTCCGGGTGCTCCTGGATGAAGCCGCGGAGCAGGGCTTTCAGGTGCGCTATCGGATGGGTCCGACCGACATCACCGCGCGCGAAGGCCGGCACGTTCCAGACTGTCGCTCGCGCCCGGGGCATGGTGACCCTGACACTCACGGTGAAGGTGCTTTCCCGAGGTCTCAACCGTGCCAGGCTCAAGGAGCTTCTCGTCCGCGCGATCTCGCGTGCGCGATCCTCGGCCGTGGACGCGGTGCTCGCCCGGGTGACCGTTCGCTAGCTCGCGGCTCCAGACACTGTTGCCAGACACCAGAGTGAGACATCATTAGAGTGTGACGTGAGATGCCGCGGACATGGGGTTTGTCGAAAGAGCAGGCGGGATACAAACCAGCGCCGAAGCCCGAGGTTCGTTGCGATGTCTGCGAGTTCATGTTCCCGCGGACCTCGACGGGGACGTGCAAGTACGTGCGCGGCCTGATCGACGCCTCATACACCTGCAACGAATTCTCTCCACGGCCGGGCTCGAAGTCGGCCGGCGCGTAGAGCGTCGCGGGTGCGCACCGCTTCGTTGATCGTCGCTCTGGCGCTCGTCGTCGGGCTCGGCTCGCCGGCGCTCGCGCTCGCCGGGCACCGCGACGGGCCGCCGTTGCCGACGCCCGTATTGTCACCTCTTGACGTTCGGCTGATGCGGGCCACGAAGATCGTCTTCGCGGACATGGACGCGTTCCGCTGGGCGCGCCGGGCAGTGCGATACGTGGCTGGCATCCACGACTTCATGGCCGACGTTCCTCCGAGGCCGTACGGCGAATACCGCTTTCACCCCCGGCAGCTCGAGAGCCGCATCCGATTCGCGAAGGCCGTCGTGCTGGCGTTCGCGGCCGACGATGTCGTCGATCCCTCGATCACGTTCCCCGATCTGCATCCCGCCGACCCACGTTTCCGGTACGCGAACGTCGCCGTGCATCGCGGGTGGATGCGCGTCGATACGCGAGGGCGCTTCCTTCTAGCAGCGCCGGTACGCACCGTCGACGTGCACCGCGCGCTGGTCCTCGCGCTCGGTCTTCAACCCGCGGCCGACGCGTTGGACGGACTCCACACGACCCGGGGGCACACGTTCGACACGCCCCGAGACTTCGGCACCACGTTGCTCGGCATGCGACTGCATCTGCGCTTCAACAATTGGAGCGACGAGTCGCAGGACGTCGGCCCCCATACGGCATTGAATCGCGCGCAGGTGGCCTACTCGGTGTTCCGCGCGTTGACCGAGCCGCCGCGCGCCGTCCCGGATCTCTTGCTCGAGTACTCGGCGATCTCCTCCGGCGCTGACGGCGCAGGTCACTCGACTCGTGCAGTGGGGCATCCGATTTGTGGGCTACCCGTACGTCTGGGGCGGCGAATGGGGCAAAACCTCGCCCGAGCCGCATACGCTCGGCGGTCAGCCGATCCCCGGGTTCGACTGCTCCGGGTTCACATGGTGGGTCCTGAGGGCGAACAATCCCTCGAGTGGATGGCGCGTCGCGCCGCCGCGCCGGTATCACGGCTGGTCGCTTCCCCAGCGAACGTCGCGCGAGATGGGGTCGATCGGAAATCTGAAATGGCGGCAGCTGCGCCCGGGCGACATCGCCCTGTACCGAGAGGAAGGCGTGATCGGTCATGTGGACGTCTATATCGGCAACGGCTATGCGCTCGATACGTCGAGCACTCCCGCGGGCGTGACGATCATGTGGATCGGTAGCGGCTGGCACCGCAACCATTTCGTGCACGGCCGCAGGATCATCACGGCGTCACGTGCCTTTCACCGTGTCGGTGCCTCGGTAGGTTCGGCCCATGGCGTTCGTCGGTGTGCCGGACCAGACCCTTACGTTCCTGCGTTCCCTTGCGCGGCACAACGATCGCGAGTGGTTCCAGGCACACCGCGCGGACTACGGGCGTACTGGCTGGAGCCGGCGCTGGCCCTCGTCGAAGCACTCGGCCCAAAGCTGTAGAAGATCGCTCCAGACGTGCGCGTCGACCCGCGCGTGAACGGCTCGATCTTTCGCATCAACCGCGACATCCGTTTCTCGAAGGACAAGCGACCGTACAAGACGCACCTGGATCTGTGGTTCCCCGCGAGCAGAACGGGAGACAAGGGTGCGCCGGGCTACT
>JAYUAK010000435.1:0-6861 GCA_043741335.1 Actinomycetota bacterium | reverse complement strand
GGGCTGTTGGTGCTTGGAGGCCGCGGTGCTGACGACGAGCCCGATCGTGATCATGACAAGCGCAGCACCGATGATCCCGCGCGACAGGCGTTTCGCGGCCACGGGACTCACGATGCGTCTCCCGCGGTCAACGTCCCGATGACCGATGTACCGGTCCCCGGCTGACTCTCCACGTTCAACGTTCCGCCGATAGCCTCGAGGCGGTCGGCCATCCCCTGCAGACCCGTCCCATATCCCGCCGTCTCGGTGTCGAATCCCTTGCCGTCGTCGGCGACCGTGAAGATCAGGAGACTATCCGAACGCGCGAGTGAGACCGATGTATGTGACGCATCCGCGTACTTCGCGACGTTGTTCAGCGCCTCGAGCACGCAGAAGTAGACGGCGGCCTCGGTCTCCTCTGGGTATCGACCGATGCCGTCGGCGTCGACAGCCACAGGTACAGCGGCCTTTCGTGCCTGGGCCTCGAGCGCCGCGACGAGCCCTTTGTCCGCGAGCAGGGGAGGGTAGATCCCGCGGGCGAGGTCGCGGAGGTCTTCCAGGGCCTCGGTGGCCGTCGATCTCAAGGTATCCAACAGGTCGCCGGCCTTGGCCGGGTCGCGGTCGAGCATCGTCCGCGCGAGCTTCAATTGGACCGAGAGCGCGACGAGTTGCTGTTGTGCTCCATCGTGGATGTTGCGCTCGATCTTTCTTCGCTCTTCGTCCTGCGCGGCGACCAGCCGTTGGCGCGAGGCGCGGAGCTCCTGGATGAGGCGGACATTGCGGAGCACGAGGCCCGCCTGCGACGCCAGGTCCTCCACGAGCTTCTGCTTGGCGGGGTTCATCGGATCCGACGCCGGCATCTCTACCGAGAGAGCGCCGAGTACCTCCCCTTGGTGACGAACCTCGACGGCGTCCGAGGGAAGCTCGGAGGGTGGCGCGTTCTCGACGGGGACGCTTGCCGCGGGCCGCATCTCACCGGAGGAGCGGAGCCACACCGTCGCGGACTCGGCCCCGGTCCCGGCGGCGAGCACCTGCGCCATGCGCCCCAGGACGTCCTCCGTGGCGTAGGCCTCGCCGACCCTGCCGGAGAACTCCGAGAGCACTTCGTACGGCGTGGAGCGCTGACCGTAGACGATCCGGTCGGCGATCTTGCGGGTCCGTTCGCGGACGGGCTGGAACGCAACGGCGAGGACGGCGGCCGCCACGAACGACAACGCCGACGAGTTGAACAGCTGTGATCCGAGGCCCACGATCAGTGCGTAGACGACGGTGATGAACACGGCGAGCAAGGCGAACACCACAGTCTTGCGGATCACGACATCGAGGTCGTAGAGGCGGTACTTCAGGATCGCGATTCCGCACGCCACGGGGATCCCGACCATGAGCGTGAAGAACACCGAGAAGAACAGCAGGTCCCCGACCCACCCAGCGTCGCTGTTACCGAGCGCGACCCCGAGGATGATGTTGGCGGCGAGCTCGATCAAGACTGCCACGCCCACGAAACGGAGCCACCTGATCTGCTGTCGAACCTCGGCCGAGGCCCCCCGGTAGCGCACGACGATCGCGACGCCGGCGAGGACGGCAGCCAGGAGCGTCAGCACGCTCCCCACCACTGTCAAGAGGTACAGCGGCGCCTTAAGGCCATCTATCCCGAGCGGGTTGATCACGCGGACGGTCGTGAGGTCCGCGAACGCGCCCGTCATCCGTCCGGGGGTGAGGGCGAACGACACGATCGCGATCGTCGGGCCGACGACCGTCAGCCAGAGCAGCGGCCGCCACCGGCGCGAGGGGATCCGTCCGTCCGGGAACAGCTGGAAGATCGGGATGAGCGAGGTGAACATCAGCACGATCAACCAGCGATCGAACCATGCGGCGAGGCGGCCGAAGGGCAGCGATCCCGGGTGGACGACGAGCGCCAAGTCCGCGTAGTCGGCCACGAAGAATCCGGTCGCGATGAGGAAGGGCACGGCGAGCAGGAGCCACCCGATCGTGTTACGCGGCTGTCGGCTCGCGATCGTCCACCCAACCGCCGCGAACAGATCCGAGAACGCGAGAGTGATCCCTATGTACAGGACGTTGGAGATCCCGCTCTGATCGGTCAGGCTCCCGGTCATCGACCCGAGCCAGAGGTGTCCGATCTGCATCGCGACGATCGCGACGATGATGATCGACGCGATCCGCCTGGACCAGGGGGAGCGGTTCACGGAGCGGTCTCCAGTGCGCGCGCCGGCACCCGGCCGGCGACGGACGTGCCGGCACCCAGCGTGCTCGTCACAGCGAGTTCCCCACCGAGCGCCGCGAGGCGATCGGCGATCCCCTGGAGCCCCGTCCCGTAGCCGGTCGCTGCCGGATCGAACCCCCGGCCGTCGTCGACGACCTCGAACATCAGTCGATCGTCGTCATGAACGAGCCGGACTGTGGCGTATGACGCCTCAGCGTACTTCGCGATGTTCTGCAACGCCTCGAGCACCGAGAAGTAGACGGCAGACTCGACCTGCTGGGGGTAACGGCGCACGCCGTCGGACTCGATGGACACCGGCACCGCGGCCTTCCGTGCCTGCGCTTCGAGCGCCGCGGCGAGGCCCTTGTCGGCGAGCAGCGGCGGGTAGATCCCACGAGCCAGGTCACGCAGGTCCTCCAGCGCGTCAATCGTCGAGGTCTGCAGGGCGACGCCGAGCTCCTTCGCCTTCGACGGGTCCCGGTCGATCAGCTGCTCCAGGAGCTTCAGCTTCACCGACAGCGCGACGAGCTGCTGCTGCGCGCCGTCGTGGATGTTGCGCTCGAGCTTCCTCCGTTCCTCGTCCTGTGCGGTGACGAGCCGCTGACGCGAGGCCTTCAGCTCCTTGATCAGCCGGACGTTCCGGAGCACGAGTCCCGCCTGCGACGCGAGGTCGGTCACGAGCTTCTCCTTCGCGGGATCCATCGGATCGCTCGCGGACATCGTCACCGAGAGCGCGCCGAGAGACTCACCCTGATGCCGCACGTCCACGGCGTCGGGCGGGAGGACCTCCGGTCGGACGGTTTCGGAAGGCCAGACCGCCACCGGCTGGATCTCGCCGCCGACCCGGAGCCACACGGCCGCCGATTCCGCGCCAGTCCCCGCGGCGAGGACCTGGGCCATCCGTTCCAGGACGTCGTCTGCCGCGTAGGCCGCGCCCACTCGGTCCGAGAACTCCGTGAGCACCTCGTACGGCGTGGCTCGCTTGCCGTAGACGAGCCGGTCAGCCAGACGCTGCGCCCGGCGGCGCGCCGGCTGGAACGCGAGCGCAACGATGGCCGCCGCCACCGCGGAGAGCGCGGCGCTCGAGTGGGCGCCGACGATCGCTCCGACCCCCACGACGATCGTGACGTACACGACGGTGATGAACACCGCGAGCACGCCGTAGACGAGCGTCTTCTTGATGACGACGTCGATGTCGTAGAGCCGGTACTTGAGGATCGCGACCCCGATCGACACCGGTATCAGCGCGAGGGCGACCCCGAGCGCCACGTCCGCCGGCCCGCCGGACCCGTGATCGACCGGAAGCGCGAGGAACACCACCAGGACAGCGCCGGCGAAGATCAACCACTTGATCTGCGCGCGCTCTTCCGTGGAGCCGCGGCGGAACCGGACCACGAGGGATGCGACGCAGAGACCCATCAGCGCGACGAAGGCGAACGCGAATACTTCCCTCGCGACGTCGAAGACGGGGACGAGGCGGGCCGGGGCGTATGGGTTCGGAGCCGAGCGGTTGAGCGCGTCTGTGTAGTCATGGCCCTCGAACGCGAAGGCGATCGACCACAGGGCGGTGACGATGACGAGGGCCCTCGCTACGGGCCGCCACCTCGGCGACGGGAGATGTCCGTCGGGAAAGAGCAGGAATGGGAAGGTCAACAGCGCTCCAAAGATGGGCACCCATGCCCAGTTGCCGAGCCAGACCGCGAACGTCCCACCGGGCGCGCCTTGGTGCGTGACCGTCGCCCAACGCCCGTACTCGCCCGCGAAAGCGAAGACGGTGGCGACGCCGACCCACACCCCCAGGAAGATCCACCCAAGGGGGTTCACGGGCCGGTGCCGCGCGACGACCAGCCCCGCCGTGCCGATCGCGAAGAACGCGATCCCTTCGGTGGCTTCCGCCAACGAGAAGTGCGTCTTGTTCACGACGGAGAGCGCCTGCGCGGCTGCGAAGGTCGCGAGTCCGAGAGCCCACAAAGACCAGGCCAGCCGCGACGCGGTCCGCGTCTTCATGTTAGGACCCTTTCGACCGGAAGGCGCCCGGCGACGGTCGTGCCTTCGCCGGGGATCGACCGCACCTCGAGGTCGCCACCGAGCGCTGCGACCCGGTCCGCGATGCCCTGCAGCCCGGTGCCGTAGCCGGTCTGCGACGGATCGAACCCGCGCCCGTCGTCCGTGACCTCGAACCGCAGGTCCCCGTTCCCCTGGGAGAGGCTAACGCTCGCACTCGTGGCCTCTGCGTACTTCGCGACGTTCTGCAGGGCCTCCAGGCAGGAGAAGTAGACGGCGGCCTCCGTGTCCTGATCGAATCGTTCGATGCCGTCAGCTCGGACAACAACTTGCATGGGCGTCTTCCTCGCCTGAGACTCGAGCGCCGCAACCAACCCCTTGTCGGCGAGGAGCGGCGGATAGATCCCGCGGGCGAGATCGCGCAGGTTCTCCAGCGCATCCGTCGCTTCGGTCTGCAGCTGATCTGCGAGTTCGATCGCTTTCTCGGGATCCCGAGCGGTGAGTTGACTGAGCAGCTTCAGCTTCACCGAAAGGGCTACGAGTTGCTGCTGCGCGCCGTCGTGGATGTTCCGCTCGATCTTGCGGCGCTCCTCGTCTTGGGCGGCGACCAATCGCTGCCGCGACGCCTTCAGGTCGTCGAGCCGAGCAAGGAGCTGCTTGCTGAGCCCGACATTGCGGAGCACGAGCCCGGCCTGCGCCGCCAGGTCGTGGATGAGCTTGTCCTCGGTCGGCGTGAGGGTCTCGCCGGGCTTCTTCTCCACCGACAAGGCGCCGAGCAGCTGCCCTTGGTGCCGGACCTGCACCAGTTCATCCGGCATGCGATCGACGGCGATCGACGCTTGCGCCTCAACGTCGGCCGGCCAGGTCGCGCTCGCGCGAAGCTCACCGCCCACCACGATCCATACGTCGGCTCGCGCCGCGCCGGTCCCCTCCGCCAAGATGCGAGCCATCCGGGGTAGAAGGTCTTCGTCCGCGTACGTTCCACCGAGTCGTTCTGAGAACTCGGACAGGACCTCATACGGTGTCGAGCGCTTGCCGTAAACGAGCCGGTTCGCGAATCGGCGAGCTCGTTCGCGGGCGGGTTGGAAGGCGACCGCCACGATCGCTGTGGCGGCGATCGAGAGGGCTGGACTGCTGCCGGCCGAGCCGATCAACGCGCCGACCCCCACGACGATGCCGACGTACACCGCAGTGATGAACAGGGCGAGCGTGCCGAACACCAGCGTCTTGTTGATCACGATGTCGATGTCGTAGAGGCGGTACTTCAAGATCCCGACGCCGGCGCCGATCGGGATCAGCGGCACCAGCACGATGAACGCAACCACCGGCTCCAGGCCAAACGGCGCCACGAGGGCCAAGACCATGTAGCCCACCCCGAAGACCGCGGCGCCGAACGTGACCCACTTGATCTGCGCCCGCTCATCCCCGACGGCGCGCCGGTACCTGACGACGAGCGACGCGGCCGCCACCACGAACAGGAGTGACGAGACGAGCTGGCTGGCGTCGTAGACGCCCTGCATCGTGGAGGCGGGGAACAGCTGCAGCGGGTGCTCGAGCCGGGGGAAGTTGTTGTGGAAGTTGACGTCGGCGACGGCGGTGGAGATGACGTTGGCGAGCGTCGTGGCAACCGCCACCCGGATCACGACCCGCCAACGCCGCGACGGCAGTTCGCCGTGTGGGAAGAGGAGCAAGGTGAGGACGAGAGGCAGCGTGAACACCCCGATCGACATCTCGAAGAGCACGCCCGCCCGTGCCGCGCTCGCGGGAACGACGGCCTGGGTGAGACCGTAGTTCGCCCACGCACCCGCGAGCAGTCCGAGCGGCAACGCGAATGGCAGCAGCATCGACCAGCCGACCGGGTTCCCGGGTTGGCGCGAGACGACGAGGGCCCCGACGCCGGCGAACGAGAGGAACACCGGGAGGAACACCACGTCCGACCCCCCTGGGATCGAATGACCGGTGGCTCTCCCCGTGAGGCTCTCGATGTACAACACGATCCCGAACGTGGCGAGGCCGAGCGTGAACAGCCCCCACGCGATCCTGGACGTCGTGCGGGCGGTCATGCGTTCGCCCCCTCGGCGAGGGCGGGCAGGGTGCCGATCACCCTGGTGCCGTTCCCCGGCTCGGATCGGACCTCGAGGTCACCGTTGAGCGCGGCGAGCCGGTCGGCCATGCCCTGGAGCCCGGTGCCGTAACCGGTGTGTGACGTGTCGAACCCGGCGCCGTCGTCCATAACGGTGAACGTGAGGCGGCCATCGCCGTCGCCCAGCGTGACGGTCGCCTGCGACGCCTCAGCGTATTTCGCAACGTTCTGGAGGGCCTCCAGGCACGAGAAGTACACGGCCGCTTCGATGTCCTGGGAGAACCGTCCCACGCCATCGCCGTGCACCGTCGTGGGCGTGGCGGACTTCCGCGCTTGGGACTCGAGCGCCGCGACGAGTCCCTTGTCGGCGAGCAATGGCGGATAGATGCCTCGTGCCAGATCTCGAAGGTCTTCGAGTGCTTCGGTCGTGGCCGTTTGAAGCTGCTCGATCATCTCGCGAGCTCGCTCGTCGTCCTTCCCGATCAACGATGCCGCGAGCCGCTGCTTCACGGCGAGCGCGACGAGCTGCTGTTGCGCACCGTCGTGGATGTTCCGCTCGATCCTCCGTCGCTCC
>JAYUAK010000434.1:0-6878 GCA_043741335.1 Actinomycetota bacterium | reverse complement strand
GCGCGTCTTCGCGGACTTGCGCCGTCAACGCCAGGAGCGCGTCGGAATGACGAGCCACGACCGGTTGGGCCTGCCGCAGCGATTGTGCCTCGGCCGGTAGCGCCGCGAGGTCCGCCTGAAACCGACCGCGCATCTCGTCGATCGAGGGTGCGGACACGGTCCGGACGCCGTCGCGCATGACCGGCTCGAGCATCGCCTCGGCGCCTTCCGCGTCGCCCGGTGCGGGCTCGCCGCGGAGCGCAAGCACGTCACCGTCCGCGTCGCGCCAGACCTGCTTGGGTCCGGGCGCCGTCCCTTTCCCGGCGGAGAGCTTCAGCACCGGCCGCCCTTCCGTCTCGACCAGCTTGTACACCGAGTCGACGTACGGCGCGTCGGCCGAAACGCCCATCTGCGTCCCGATCCCGAACGCATCCACCGGCACGCCGGCCCGCACCAGCTCACCGACCTCGTGCTCGTCCAGTCCACCGCTCGCGAAGATCCGGGCGTCGGGAAGTCCGGATTCGTTCAGCAACGAACGAGCCTTGCGCGCCAGATCTCCCAGGTCCCCGCTGTCCAAACGCACGCCGATCTTCCCGGTGAGCCCCAACTCCTTCACGACCGCGATCGCGTTCCGCACGCCGTTCACTGTGTCGTACGTGTCGACCAGGAACGTCGTGCGGTCGGGGTGATCTTCCGCGAACGCCTTGAACGCCTTGAGCTCAGACGGGAACGCCTCGATGAACGAATGCGCCATGGTTCCAGCCACCGTCAGATCGTACCGGCGCGCCGCCTCGACGTTCGAGGTGGCAGTAAAGCCGACGATGGCGCTCGCGCGCGCGACCGCCATCGCGGCCTCGCGTCCGTGTGTCCGCCGGAACGCGAAGTCCACCAGGTCTTTGCCGGGTGCGGCCAAACGGTAACGCGCGGCCTTGGACGCGAGCGTCGTGTGGAGCGTCACCTGATTGAGCAACAGCGTCTCGACGAGTTGCGCAACCGGGAGCGACGCGGTGACCTCCATGATCGGCTCGTCGGCGTGGACGATCCGCCCTTCCGCAACGGCCCAGACCTCTCCGTCGAATCGCACGCTGCGGAACCCCTCGATCTCGCGTTCGTCGAAACCGATGTCTCGCAGGTATCCCAGCTCGTCCTCGTCGAAGGAGAAGGCCTCGAGCGCGTCCAGACACGCTTGGAGCCCAGCGGCAACCAAGAACCCGCGCTCGGGCGGCAGGCGGCGGATGTAGAGGCTGAACGTGGCGGGCCCGGTCATCCCACGCCGCAGGTAGCTCGCGGCCATATTCAGCTCGTAGAGGTCAGTCAGGAGCGCCCCGGGCATGCGCGTAGGCTACACACGATGCCCGAGGGCTCGTCCGAGGAACGGTTCATGGAGCTCGCCGCCGATGCTGTCGACGGCCTGCCCGAGTGGGTCCATGACGCGATGGACAACGTGGAGGTATTCGTCGAAGACCTTCCGCCGCCCGATCAGCCGTCGCTGCTCGGGCTCTATCACGGTGTCCCGCTCGCCAGCAGGGGAGGGCGCTACGCCGGAGCGTTGCCCGACCGGATCACGTTGTTCCGCATTCCGATCGAGCGGCTGGCACGAGGAGGCGACGACGAGCTTCGTCGGATCATCGCGCATACCGTCGCGCACGAGCTCGCGCACCATTTCGGGATCAGCGACGATCGCTTGCGCGAGATCGGCGCGTACTAGTCCGTGTCAGACTACCCCGTGCCCGACGACGAACGGATGATGCGGCTGGCGCTGGACGCGGCTCGGGCATGCCTGGATGCCGGAGACGTGCCGGTGGGCGCGGTGATCGCACGCGACGGGGACGTGCTTGCGTCCGCCGGCAACGGACGGGAGCGTCTACAGGACCCGACGGCGCACGCCGAGGTCCTTGCGCTTCGAGAGGCGAGCGTCGCCGTCGGATCGTGGCACCTAGATGAGTGCACGCTCTACGTCACATTGGAGCCGTGCGCGATGTGTGCCGGCGCGCTCGTCCTGGCTCGCATCAAAAGGGTCGTGTTCGGGGCGAGCGATCCCAAAGCCGGATTCGCCGGCTCGCTGGGCAACCTTGTCCAGGACGATCGGCTGAACCATCGGATGGAGCTCACGAGCGGCGTGCTCGGGAACGATTGCGGCGAGTTGCTTAAAGCGTTCTTCCGCGACCGGCGTTGAGGTCGCGGTCGACGATCAGCGCTGCATGCGTTCCCGGATGGCGGCGTGGATCTGTTCGGCCACCTCGGGCATGACGCCCGCCATGGTTGCGAAATCACGCGCGAGCATCACGATCGCGGTCACGGGCGTGGTCGCCACCACAGTTGCCGTTCGCAGCTCGTGCTCCAGGATCGCGATCTCGCCGCAGAAGTCGCCCGGCCCGAGGTCCGTGAGGTGCGCGCCGTCCTTCGATACGGCGACGGTCCCCGTCTCGATCACGAAGAACTCGTGAGGGAAGCGGCCCTGATCGAGCAGGTGGTAGCCCGCGGGCAGGTCGACCTCATCGGTCCAGCGCGAGACCTGATCCCGCTCCTTGCGCGACAGATCGCGGAACAACGGGATCGACGCCAAGCGCTTCTCGTCCACCGGACCTCCCCCTCGTGAGGGGGCATCGTGCCACGTGCGGCGGCGACCCGCCAACCCTCGTCCGAGCGGCAGAGGGCAGTTGTTAGACTCGCCGACGGAGGCGTGCCGGAGCGGACGAACGGGACCGCCTCGAAAGCGGTTAGGGGTCTAAACCGCCCCTCGCGTGTTCAAATCACGCCGCCTCCGCGAGTAGGTCGCTCGATGGGCGACGACGCACACGGGTGCGCACCATAAGGTGCGCACCCGTCATGTCCCGTACCCCCTCGCTTCCGGTAGGTTCGCCGGATGACCGGCACGCCGACCTACGAGCTCATCAAGGACGAGTACGCCTGCGAAGCTCGCGGCTCCATCGCCGTGAAAGGGAGGGGTGAGATGGAGACCTATCTCCTCACCTCGAAGCGAGATCCGTCTCGCGCGACCGGCAACGTCCGATCCTAGTTCGCTGCGCGCCTCTAGCATGGGTCGCAGATGCGCTCCCGTGTGATGCCATGGTTGCTCGTCGCGGCGTTCGCCACGACGAGCGCTCTCTCGTCCACATCACCCGCCTCTGCCGGGATCCCGCAAGGTCGGTACGCGATCGGAGACTCGGTGATGCTGGGCGCTCGTCCGGCGCTCATCGCGCGCGGGTTCCGGGTGAACGCCGAGGTCAGCCGACGGTTCCGCGATGTCGTGCCACTCGTTCGCCAGCTGGCCGCGGGCGGGCATCTGCCCGTCGACGTGATCGTGCATCTGGGAACCAACGGCTTGCTCGACGGTGCGGACTGTGACGCGCTCTTCCACCTCGTGGGGAGCGACCGACACATCTTCCTGGTCACCGTCAAGGTGCCGCGTCCGTATCGCGATGCGAACAACGCTCGGCTCCTCGCGTGCGCGCACCGACATGACAACGCCTCGGTGATCGACTGGTACGCCTTCAGTCGCTTCCACTCGTCGTGGTTCTACGACGACGGCTATCACCTCACGCCCGTCGGCCGGAGTGAGTACGCCGCGCTCATCGACCGGAGCGTCTGAGGCCGCCAAGCGCGGGAGCGACGCCCGCTAGACTCGTCCCGGTGGCCTGCCCGAGCGGCCGAAGGGACGCGCCTGGAAAGCGCGTGGGGGGGCAACTCTCCCGAGGGTTCGAATCCCTCGGCCACCGCCAAAACCTAGATCGATCGCCCAGGATCAGATGTCGATCGAATGGTGCGTGTACGACTCGCGGATGCGCATGCCGATCTTCTCGTAGAACGTGATTGCGCTCCTGTCGGAGTCCGTCGAGAGGCTCGTGCGCGCGTATCCGCGGTCGAATGAGCGCTGGAACGTGACCTGCAGGAGCGCTCGAGCGATCCCGCGATGCCGGTGGTCGCGACGCACGGCGAACTTGTCCACCCAGATCTCCTCCGCGTCGATCAGGAACGCGCCGCCGACGATCTCGCCCTCGTGCTCGGCGATCATCAGGGCCTCAGGAGTGAAGCCGTCCCGCTCGGTGACCATGACGCGCCAGGCCGCCAGGCTCGACGGAGTCCGATCGGGTGCCTCCGCGAAGGCCGCCTCGAACATCCCGAGCGCCTCCTCGTCGTCCTCCGGCCGATACGCGCGGATGGTCACGCCCTCAGGCGGTGACGGGTCGGCCGGACGTTCGGGGTGTTCCGTCGAAAGGATCCACGACGTATGTCCCGGCTTGTAGCCGGCCTCCACCAGCAGCTGCACGGCATCCGTGGCGCGATCGTTGATCGTCTGGCCGACGCGGGGTGCACCCTTCGCTCGCGCACGATGTTCCGTCCACACCCGGAGCCACGTGCCGGTCCCTCGGCCGCGCGCATCCGGGTGAACGTCGACCCAGCCGCCGCGGTCGTTGGGCAGGAAGCCCCAACCGACGAGACGATCGCCGTCCCGGATGCCGACCGTGTCGACGGTGACGTCGACGCCGGGCAGGCGGAAGTCGGACGTCAGATCCTCGCGCTCCCACATCTCGAATCCGGCGTCGTGCCGTTCGCAGGTATTGACGAGCGCGATGACGTCGTCGACGTCGTCGACGGTGAGCGCGCGGCTCGTGAGTCCGCGCGGAAGCGTTACGGAAGCTTCCATCCCGGACACTCTAGCGGTGCCACGGGACCGGGCAGATCACCCGTCGTCTCCAGGACACGCCGCACGTCGTCGAAGTCGTTCCAGGGTACGTATTTTACGCCGGCGGCTTCGCAGTACGCCACGAGATGGAGCTTCGCGAACGTGACGTCGGCGTAGAGCGCGGCGTACCGATCCGTCTGACCCTCGCCGACGAACGCGACGGGCCCGCGTTCCCGGTGCCGCAGGACGGCCTGCATCTTGCACGTGCCGCAGCCAACGCACTCGGGATGCGCGTTCACGAACCGGAGTCCGTCGGGGCGTCCGTCGCGCCACATCTGTTCGTTCGCGATCACGGGGACGTGGCCGAGACCCGCGTCGCGCAACATCGGCTCGATGTAGAACGCGAACCCGTCAGAGACGATGGCCACGTCGAGTTGGCTCGACTCGCACCAGGCGACGAATGGGGCGAAGGTCGGGTCCATCGCACCCTGTTCGAGCGCGAACGCGATGAGCGTGTCCCGGTCGGCGTCGAGCAACCGATCCTGCGCCTGGATCGCGTCTCGCAACCCGATGTCTCCCCGGGCGAACGCTTCGTCGTACGTTCGCCACGAGGGACCTCCGAACGCGGCCGAGAGCCTGGCCGTGACGTCGACCTTCGATGCGGTGCCGTCGAAGTCGACCAGCACGGATCGGACCGGAAGCATCGGGAAAGGCTACCTGCGAGACTGCGCGGCTATGGATGTCGGGGAGCGGATCGCGCGCGGGTTCGCCGAGGCCGAACGGAAACGCCGCGCGAACGTCGTGGGAGCCGAGGTCCTGGAGATCGACGGACTGCTCCTGGCGTTCGCGAACGTTCCGGATCCGCCGGTGAACTCGACGCTCGTGATCTCCGAGCCGAGCGATCCGGCGGGGGCGTTGGCAGCCGCGGAGCAGGTCTTCGGCGACCGCGGCCTTCCCTTCGGACTGGACGTCGCCGTCGGACGGCACCCGTCGGTGGACGCGGCGATCCGGGACGCGGGACTCGCGCTCCTCTTCGCCTGGCCGGGGATGGCCGTGAGGGTCGACGACCTCCCCGCGCTCGTGCTCCCGGCCGGGATCCGGGTGGAGCCGGTTGCCGACGCGCGCGGTGAGGCCGCTATCGCGCACGTCGAACAAGCGGGTTTCGGCTCCGAGCCGGAGATCGCCGAGCGGTTCTACGCGGCGGCGTCCTACGGCGGGGACGGCGCTCGGTCGTTCGTCGCGTGGGACGGCGACGAACCTGTCGGGATGGCGGCCGCGTACTTGCATGCGGGCGCCATCGGGATCTTCGGCGTTGCGGTGGTGCCTTCCGCCCGCCGTCGCGGGATCGCGAGCGCGCTCTCGGTGATCGCCGCGCGGGCGTTCCCGGCCGATCTCGCTTGGCTCCACACCGATGATGACGCCGCTCGATCCGTCTATGAGCAGCTCGGCTTCCGGGAAGTCGCCGAGTGGGAGGTGTGGATCCGCCGCCAGTGAACGGCGACCCGAACCGCCGTCGGGGGCCGCGCGTATACTCGCCCGCGTGACCGTGCTAGGCGGGGAGCTAGCGGTTCCCTGTACCCGAGATCCGCTTTCGCGGGGCTGAATCCCCGTCCGAGGCCCGGATGGTCCGGGGCAGCTCTGGGCACGGAGCGTTGATGGTTCGGGTCCTACGCGACGCCAACCTGCGAACCCGGTCAGATCCGGAAGGAAGCAGCCGTAAGCGGGCGCTGGCGGGTGCCGTAGGGGTGCCTGGCCGGAGCTACCGGTCCGGGAAGCGCTCGAGTCGTCCGGTGTCGACGGCGGGTGCACGGTCACCTCTATCTAGGTAAGCACGGGGAGCGACGTGGCGGAGGAGAAGCAGCACCAAGCGCTCTACCGGCGGTACCGGCCGCAGACGCCGGCCGAGGTCTTGGGGCAGGATCACGTCGTTCGCGCGCTGACCGGCGCCATCCGCGAGAACCGTCTGCACCACGCGTTCCTGTTCTGCGGGCCGCGGGGAACCGGCAAGACGTCCACCGCGCGGATCTTGGCCAAGATGGTCAACTGCGAGCAGGGTCCGACGGCCGAGCCGTGCGGAACGTGCATCCAATGCGTCGCCATCCGCGAGGGCCAGCACCTGGATGTCGTCGAGATCGACGCGGCCTCGCACGGAGGGGTCGAGGACGCTCGTGAGCTCCGCGAACGCGCACCCACCGCGCCTGCCATGGGTCGCGAGAAGGTCTACATCATCGACGAGGCGCAGCGCCTGTCGCGCGAGGCGTTCGATGCGCTG
>JAYUAK010000433.1:0-15356 GCA_043741335.1 Actinomycetota bacterium | reverse complement strand
CGGCATTCACGATCGCCATGTCCAAGCCGGCCGCGCGCGCGTGGTACAGGAACGCCGAATGGATCGCCTGGCGAACCGGCTCATTCCCGCGGAACGAGAATGAGAGGTTCGAAAGACCGCCCGAGATCTTCGAACCGGGGCAATGTCGTTTGATCTCCCGGGTGGCCTCGATGAACGCCTTCGCGAAGTCGCTGTGCTCTTCCATCCCGGTCGCGATCGCCAAGATGTTGGGATCGAAGATGATGTCCGACGGGTCGTAGCCGGCTTCCTCCGTCAGGAGCCGGTACGCGCGTTCGCAGATCTCGATCTTCCGTTCGACCGTGCCGGCCTGACCCGCCTCGTCGAACGCCATCACGACGACCGCGGCGCCGTAGCGCTTCACGCGGCGGGCCTTCACCAGGAAATCCTCCTCGCCCTCCTTGAGGCTGATGGAGTTGACGACCCCGCGACCTTGCACGCACTTCAGGCCGGCCTCGATCACCGACCACTTGGAGCTGTCGATCATGATCGGGACCCGGGCGATCTCGGGCTCCGTGGCGATGAGGTTCAGAAACGTCGTCATCGCCTTCTCGGAATCGAGCAGGTCGGCGTCCATGTTCACGTCGATCACGTTCGCGCCGCTGCGAACCTGCTCCAGCGCGACGTCTACGCCGCTCTGGAAGTCTCCCGACTCGATCAGCCGTCGGAACTTCTTCGAGCCAGTGATGTTCGTGCGTTCGCCGACCATCACGAACCCGCTCTCCGGCGTGATCCGGAAGGGTTCGAGCCCGCTGAATGTGGTGAACCGCTCGTCCACGACGGGGATCTCGCGCTTGGCGATGTCGCGTACGGTGTCCGCGATCATGCGGATGTGCTCCGGCGTGGTCCCGCAGCATCCTCCGACCAGATTCACGAGCCCCGCGTGGGCGAACTCCTGGAGCAAGGCACTCGTGGTCTCGGGCGTCTCGTCGTAGCCGCCGAACGCGTTCGGCAGGCCCGCGTTCGGGTAGCAGCTCACCGGGATCCCCGCGACGCGCGCCAGCGCCTCCACGTAGGGCCGCATCTCGGTGGCCCCGAGCGAGCAGTTGACGCCGACGATCATGGGCTCGGCGTGTTCCACCGAGGTCCAGAACGCCTCCAACGTCTGTCCCGACAATGTGCGACCGCTCCGATCAACGATCGTGACGGAGATCCAGCGCGGGAGCTCCGGCGCAACGTCGATGGCGGCCGCGATCGCGGCCTTCGCGTTCAGCGTGTCGAAGATCGTCTCGATCAGCAGCAGGTCGACACCACCGTCGCGCAGGCCACGTATCTGTTCCGCGTACGCTTCGTACACTTGGTCGAACGAGGTCGTGCGGAACGAGGCCTCGTCGACCTTCGGCGACATCGAGAGCGTGACGTTGAGCGGCCCGATCGAGCCTGCAACGAATCGGTCGCCGTGGCGCCCGGCCGACTCCTTCGCCAGGCGTGCCCCGGCGACGTTCATGTCGTACACGGCATCCGAGAGTCCGTAGTCCGCCTGTCCGACGGAGGTCGCTGTGAACGTGTTCGTCGTGGTGATGTCGGCGCCGGCCTCGAAGTAGGCGTCGTGCAGGGACGCGACGATCTCGGGCTGCGTGAGATTGAGCAGATCCGGATCGCCCTTGACGTCGCGGGGGTGGTCAACGAACCGATCGCCCCGGAAGTCCTCCTCGGTGAGTCCTCGGCCCTGGAGCAGCACGCCCCACGCCCCGTCGAGGATCGCGATGCGCTCCGAGAGCAGAGAGGCGAGAGCGTCGGTGCGGTCCACGCACCTCACCCTAATGGGCGTGGGAAGCCCATGACCAACGGTCACGCTCCGATCCCCCCAAACGACCGGGCGACGCTCAGGGGTTCCTCCGGCTCGCGCCCCGGCACCGCAGGGGCGTAGGCTTCGGCGATGACGCAGAGCCTTCCCGAGATGGTGGTACAAGCCGGTCGCCGCAACCTCGTCGGCCGCCAACCGGAGCAGCAGATCCGGCGGACTCGGCGGGAGACCGCGAAGGCGCTATCGGTCGTGCCCCTGTTCGCCGGTTTCACGAAAAAGGACCTCCAGCACCTTGCCCAGGAGTCGGACGTCGTGTCCTTCCTGCCGGGCCAAGCGGTCGTGGAGGAAGGGTTGCTCGGCGAGACGATGTTCGTGATCCTGTCGGGTGAGGCGAAAGTGACCCAGGGCAAGCGGCGTTTGGGGGTGGTCCGTCCCGGCGACTTCTTCGGCGAGGTCGCCCTCTTGGATGGGGCGCCTCGGAGCGCTTCGGTCGTAGCCGAGACGCCGCTCGTGGCGATCCGGCTCTTCCGACGGACGCTCTTTCGGATGTTGGAGGCCGAGCCGCAGCTAGCGCTCAAGATCCTGGATGTGCTCGTGCGCCGAGTGCGGAACCTGACGAGCGCTCTCGAGTCCTAGCGGCGCCGGCTAGCTCGGCAGCAGCGCCTCGATCGCTCCCAAGGTCGCGTCGTCAAGCTCCACGGCGCCCGCTGCCGCGTTGTCGCGGGCGTGATCCGGGTTGCGGCTGCCCGCGATCGCCGAGGTGACGCCCGGCTGCGCCGCGTTCCATGCAAGCGCGAGCTGCGCCATGGTGATGCCCAGCTCGCCCGCGATCGGCCGAAGGCCGTCGACGATCGCGAAATCACGATCGAAGTTCTCGTCCTTGAACGGCCCGTCGTCCGACCGACGCCAGTCCGAGGTCTTCGCCGCCTGGTCTCGCGAGATGTTCCCGGTGAGGAGTCCGAATCCGAGCGGTCCATACGACACGACGCCAGTCCCGTTGTGGCCGCACCACCGGATGAGCTCGCGATCGCCGAGGGCCAGCATGGAGAACTCCTGTTGCAATGAGTCCACGTGGTGGATCGCCTCGCACCGTTCGATCAGCTCGCGATCGAAGTTCGAAACGCCGAGGAAGCGGACCTTGCCGGCATGAAGGAGCTCGACCATGGCGCCCCACGTGTCCTCGACCGGAGTTCCCCCCGGATCGGGCCAGTGCAACTGGTAGAGGTCGATGACATCGATTCCCAGTCGGTTGAGGGACTCGTCGCACGCCGCCTTGACCTGATCCGGTTGGAACCCGGAACCCTCGTCCGACGGAGCAACTTTCGACGCGATCAGCACGTGGTCGCGGCGGCCGGCCACGGCTCGTCCGACGATCGTCTCGGAGACGCCCTTGCCGTAGACCTCCGCGGTGTCGATCCAGTTCATCCCCGCGTCCAAGCCCGCACGCATGGCGTCGATGACCGCCGGCTCCGACTCGTTCGGGCCCCAGGCGTCGCCGCTCGCTTCCCACGCTCCGAAGCCCACGATGCTCAGCTCGGGTCCATTCGTGCCCAACCGTTCGGTTCGCATGGCGAGACACGATATCGGAGAAGTGGTCGTCGTCCCCGCCGGGATCGTCTTCGCGCGTTAGGCTAAGTGGCAGACCAACCCCCGACCCATGAGGAGCAGGCTCGAAGGCCGTGCCCATGCCCAAGTCCACCGTAGAGAAGGAACGGGTCGTCATCCGGTTCGCGGGAGATTCCGGGGATGGCATGCAGCTCACGGGAGATCGGTTCACGAGCGCCACGGCCGTCCTGGGAAACGACCTGGCGACACTCCCGGACTTCCCCGCCGAGATCCGTGCACCAGCCGGCACCGTCCACGGAGTCTCGGCCTTCCAGATCCAGTTCGCCTCGACGGACATCACGACGCCCGGCGATCACGCCGATGTGCTCGTCGCGATGAATCCCGCCGCCCTGAAGGCCGACCTCGACAAGGTGATCAGGGGCGGCACCGTGATCCTCAACGAGGACGCGTTCACCCCACGCAACATCGAGAAGGCCGGCTTCGCAAGTGATCCGGTGACGGACGGATCGCTCGACGGCTACCAGGTCTTCAAGGTGCCGATGACGTCGATCACGGTCCGTGCAACCGCCGACATCGGGATCGGGAAGAAGGAGGCCGAGCGCGCGAAGAACATGTTCGCGCTCGGGCTGTTGTCATGGATGTACGGGCGGCCGGCCGAGACCACGCTCAACTGGCTGGAGCGAAAGTTCGGTGGCAAGCAGGAGATCTTCGATGCGAACGTGGCGGCGTTCAAGGCAGGGTTCAACTTCGGGGAGACGACCGAGCTCTTCGCCCAGTCCTACGTGGTGAAGGCCGCGCCGGCCGATCCGGGCGTGTACCGCAACATCGCCGGCGCAACGGCGCTGGCGTGGGGGCTGATCGCAGCGGCCGACCGCAGCGGGCTGCCGCTGTTCTACGCCAGCTACCCCATCACGCCCGCGTCGGAGCTCTTGCACGAGCTCTCCCGCCACAAGAACTTCGGCGTGATCACGTTGCAGGCCGAGGACGAGATCGCCGCGGCCAATGTCGCGCTGGGCGCATCGTTCGCCGGACATCTGGCCGTGACCGGCACGAGCGGTCCGGGGATGGACCTGAAGGCCGAGACGCTCGGGCTGGCGGTGATCATGGAGTTGCCGATGGTGATCGTGGACGTCCAGCGTGGTGGTCCATCGACGGGTTTGCCCACCAAGACCGAGCAGAGCGACTTGCTGCTGGCCATGTTCGGCCGACACGGCGAGTCGCCGATGCCGATCGTCGCGCCCTCATCGCCTTCGGACTGTTTCCACGCTGCGATCGAAGCGGTGCGGATCGCGGTCACGTATCGAACGCCCGTCATCCTGCTCTCCGACACGTTCCTGTCGAATTCATCCGAGCCCTGGCGGATCCCCGACGTCGAGACCTTGCCGATCATCGAGCCGAAGTTCGCGACCGCGCCGTCGAACGGCGAAGGGTTCCTGCCCTATGAACGCGACGAGAAGCTCGCTCGTCCCTGGGCCACGCCGGGCACGCCCGGTCTCGTCCACCGGATCGGCGGCCTCGAGCGTGAGGACCGAACCGGGAATATCAGCTACGACCCGCAGAACCACGAGCACATGACGAACCTCCGCGCGGCGAAGGTCGCGGGTATCGCGGCCGACATCCCGCTCATCGAGGTCGAGGATCCCGACGGAGACGCCGAGCTCCTGATCTTGGGGTGGGGCTCCTCGCTCGGCACGGTTCGCGCGGCGGCACGCCGCGTGCGCGACGATGGACGCAAGGTTGCCACGGCGCACCTGCGCCATCTGAACCCGTTCCCATCGAACATCGAGGAAGTCCTCAGGGCCTACCAGAAGGTGCTGATCCCGGAGATGAACTCCGGCCAGCTCTCGCTCTTGATCCGGGCGCGGTTCCTGGTCGACGCCATCAGCTTCACCAAGGTCCAGGGGATACCGATCTTCGCGGACGATCTGGAGCGGGAGGTCCTGCGGGTGTTGGATGAGTGACACCGAGACCGGCGGCATCGTCGGCACGCTGAAGAAGAAGGACTTCACCTCGGACCAGGAGGTGCGGTGGTGTCCTGGGTGCGGCGACTACGCGATCCTTTCAGCAGTGCAAGGCTTCATGCCCGAGTTGGGGATCGAACCGCACAAGACCGTGTTCGTGTCGGGGATCGGGTGCAGCGGCCGGTTCACGTACTACATGGACACCTACGGCATGCATGGGATCCACGGGCGGGCGCCCGCGCTCGCGACCGGGATCGCCACCGCGAACCCGGAGCTCTCGGTGTGGGTCGTGACCGGTGACGGCGACGGTCTCTCGATCGGCGGCAACCACTTGATCCATGCTCTCCGGCGGAACGTGAACATCAAGATCCTGCTGTTCAACAACCAGATCTACGGCTTGACCAAGGGCCAGTACTCGCCGACCTCCGAGGAAGGGAAGGTCACGAAATCGACGCCGTTCGGTTCGATCGACCATCCCTTCAATCCGATCGCGGTGGCGCTCGGTGCGGAGGCGACGTTCGTCGCACGGACGCTCGACAACGATCGACAACACCTGACCGACGTGCTGCGGCAAGCGGCCGCCCATCAAGGGACGGCGTTCGTCGAGATCTACCAGAACTGCAACGTGTTCAACGATGGCGCGTTCGATGTCCTGCGCGAGAAGCCTCAGGGCGTGCACAACCAGATCCGCCTGGTTCACGGCGAGCCGATCGTGTTCGACGAAGGCATGCGGTGCGTGGCGGTGGGTGAGAACGGCCGGCTGGTCATCGCGGCCACCGCCGACACGCCCGAGGACAAGATCGTCGTGCACGATATGCACGGTCGTCCGTCGCTCGCGTTCGCTTTGGCGCATATCTCCCATGGCCCCACGGAGCCCACCTGCATCGGCGTGTTCCGCGAGTTCGAGCGCCCGGTCTACGGTCAGGCGATGAACGAGCAACTCGCCCGCGCCACAGAGCGCCTCGGGAAGGGTGATCTGGGGAAGCTCCTCCATTCCGGTGATATCTGGACAGTGAGCTGAGCCGCAGCCGAAGGGGCTAGCGCTCGGGAGCGCGGAACTTGGCGAGCGCTTCGGCGGAGAGCGACTCGACCTCACGGAGTTCGTCGACCACCTGCGGGAGCACCGACAGCAGCGCTTCGACGTCTTCGGCGGACGTCGAGGGTCCGAAGCTGATGCGGAAGCCCGACGTGTTGGGGAAGCCGATCTGCTCGAGGACCGGCGACGGATCGTCGGGCTGGCCCGAGCAGAGCGAGCCGGCTGCGAGCCGGATCCCTCGGTCGTCAAGCGCCATCATCAGCGTCGCGGGATCCAATCCGTCGACACTGAAGCACACCAGGTGTGGAGCTCGGTGCGTCGCGTGACCGTGCACATGCGCACCTGCGACGGTTCGGGCGATCTCTTCACGGAGATGACCGGTGAGCGTCCAGTCCCGCGCGGCGCGATCGGCCATGTCCGCGAGCGACGCGGTGAGCGCCGCCGCCATCCCGGCGATGCCGGGCGTGTTCTCCATGCCGGACCGGCGCTTGCGTTCGCGGTCGTCTCCGCATGGGTAGGCAGTGACGCCCACGCCTCGGCGTACGTAGAGCGCTCCGACGCCTGGTGGCCCGCCGAACTTGTGGGCCGAGAGCGAAAGGAAGTCGACCTCGAGCGCTTCCACGTCGACGGGAAGACGTCCGACCGTCTGGCAGGCGTCGGTGTGGAACCGGACGTGCGCCTCGCGGGCAAGGCGAGCGGCCTCCCCGACTTGTTGCAGCGTCCCTAGCTCGTGATTCGCGTGTTGAACGCTCGCGAGGAGGGTGCCGGGCACGCGGATCTCGGCCGCGTACCGGTCCATGTCCAGACGGCCGTCCACACCGGCGGGCACCATGACCACTTCGAACCCGTCGCTCTCGAGCACGTGGCACACGCCGCCGACGGAAGGATGCTCGACGGCTCCGACCACGATGCGCGTGCCCAGCTCGCGGATCGCGCGCACGCCGCCCCAGATGGCGAGCGCGACCGATTCGGTCCCTCCGGACGTGAAGACGAGCTCGTCGGGTTGGGCGCCGATCGCCTCTGCCACAACGACGCGAGCGTCGTCGATCAGGCGGCGCGCCTCACGGCCCGGGCCGTGGATGTTCTGCGGATCGCCGAACGAATCGAGGGCGGCGATGAGCGCGTCGCGTGCTGCCGGCAGGAGCGGGGTGGCTGATGCCGCGTCGAGGTAGATGTCGCTCGTCAGGGGGTGGCGGGCTCCTTGTCCCGAAGGAACAGCCCCCAGTAGGTGACGCCGGCAAGGATGGCGCCGGAGATCGGTCCAACGATCCAGACGAACCAATCATCCCAATGTCCGGAGGCGAGGGCCGGGCCCAACCAGCGCGCCACGTTGAACGCGGCTCCGGTCCACGGCCCGATCGCGAGGATGCCGAACGTGATCGTGAGTCCGATCGTGAATCCAGCCGTCTTGCCGAACGGCCCCCGGTCATCGATCGCAGTGGCGAACACCGCCCAGACCAGGAAGAACGTTCCGACGGCCTCCAGGAGGATGCCCTTGCCGGTCGAGATCCCATCTCCCAGCGTGGACGCGCCACCCAGCGCGGCGTCGAACGCCTGCCCCGGGATCAGGAATTTCAGAAGTAGCGCGCCGGCCGCTCCACCCAGGAGCTGAGCGACGATGTACGCGACGGTCCGCGACGTCGGCATCTTGCCGGTCACCCACAGGGCGATCTGGATCGCGGGGTTGAACACGCCGCCGGAGAGGTGTCCCATCTGCGACACCATGATGGCGATCACCAAGCCGTGGGCCAGTGCGACCCCGACCAGGTCGAGCTGTCCGTTCAGAGCCAGGATGACCGATCCCGCCCCGAAGAAGATCAACGCGAACGTCCCGATGAACTCGGCGACGACCGCCTTTCCGGTGTTCTCCACGGTGCCCTCCTCCGAACGATGCAAGATGTCGGGCCGACGCTGTTGATCGCTGTGGCGGCCCGAGTTCGTGCGGGAGGGTAGTTCACCGCGGCATGCATCGCCAAAGGGGTCAACCCGTGCGTAGTACGATGCCCGCCGTGGACGTCCTGCTCGTCTCGCCCGACCCTGCGTCGCGCGAGCTGATGGCGCTCGCGGTGCGCAGCATCGAACGTCGGATCGGCTCCCCGCTGCGTTTCCGCGCCGCGAAGAACGGTGAGCTCGGGATCCGGGCCGCTCTCCGCGATCGCCCCCAGATCGTCGTGGCCGACGAGATCGCGAGCCGAGCGGGAGCGTTCGCCCTGGCGAAGGCTCTGCGCGACGATGCGGCGCCGTTCACCGGGGTCATCATCATCTTGTTGGAACGCAAGCAGGATCGATGGCTCGCCCGCTGGTCGGGCGCCGATGCGTGGTTCGTCCGGCCTGTCGATCCATTCGAGTTGGCCGATCGGGTTCTGGAACTCGTGACCGAGAAGGAGAGCGCGTGAAGATCAGAGCGACGTGCAAGCGCGACGGCCGGGACTTCATGGTCGAGCAGGTGATCGCCTCTGGCGGCGAGTGTCCATGGGACGGCGAGCCGTTCAACGCGGACTATGCAGCAACGCTCGTCGATGCGTTGCAACGCGCTGAGGCGGCCGGCACCGAGCTCGAGACGGCCCTGCAGGCGATCGCGGACCTTCGTCCGGAGTTCGGGTTGAACGCCGGCTCGATCATCGGTCCTATCCGTGAACATCTCGAGCGGCTGGACCGCCCGCTGGTCCGCCGGGGATAGTGACTGCGATCATGGCCTCAGGAAAGAATGGCTTCCGCGTCCGGATCGCGGACGCGCCGGATGGCTGGCGCGTCGCCATCGAAGATCCCGCGGGCCTCGTCGTACTGGAACGCGCGTGCGCCGACGGATCCGAGGCGCGGACGTTCGCGTCCACGGTGCGCCAGCACATCTATTGGCTTTCTCCCTCGACGTTCCGCGAGTACTACCGGGTCTGAGATCGCGTGGGGTTCAACGCGATGCAGCCCGGGAAGATCAAGAAGGGCGATGTCGTCATGCTCGTCGCCGCGGTCGTCGTATTGATCGTATTGATCGTGTGGGCGGTTCACTGACGGCGTGGCCGAGGACGCCAGAGACCTCGACTTCTGCTACCTCACCACCACGGGGCGGGTGAGCGGCGCTCCGCATCAGATCGAGATCTGGTTCGCCCTCCACGACGGCTCCGTCTACCTGCTTTCGGGTGGCGGCGAGAGAAGCGACTGGGTGAAGAACCTGATCGCGGACCCGGGCGTCACGCTCCGGGTAGGGGAGGAGACGCGGGCGAGGACGGCGCGGGTGGTGTCCGCCCCGGACGAGGACGCGCTCGCTCGACGCCTGCTGTTGGCCAAGTACCAGCCGCGCGACTCCGGGGAGCTCAACGAGTGGGGTCGCACAGCCCTTCCCATCGCCGTCGGATGGGACATGCGATAGGTAGTCTGAGG
The DNA here is from genome assembly GCA_043741335.1 of Actinomycetota bacterium. GTDB lineage: Bacteria > Actinomycetota > UBA4738 > UBA4738 > HRBIN12 > JBBQVZ01. The sequence continues at coordinate 5,650 of JAYUAK010000433.1, read as the reverse complement.
TAGACTAGTCTTCCTCGAACCCGATCGAGAACAGGCGTTCGAGGTCGTGTTTGGAGTAGACCTGGAACGCGATGAGCGTCTCGGTCCGGTCGACACCCGCGACCTTCGAAATCCCGCCCGGGATCACTGTGGCCAGGTCGTCGTGCACGCTCACGCGCACGATCGCGACCAGATCGAACTCGCCGGCGACCGAGTACACCTCGGACACCCCTTCGATCTCAGCGATGGCTTGGGCTGCCTCGGGGATCCCGTCGATCTCGCATTGGATCAGGACGACGGCGTGCACGCTCATGTCGGTCGTGGCTCCCTTCAGGTGCGCTCGAGGACGACGGCAAGGCCTTGCCCGCCGGAGATGCAGAGGGTCGCCAGGCCGAGCGCGACGCCGCGGGTGCGCATCTCGTAGGCGAGGGTGAGCAGGAGTCGGGCTCCGCTCATGCCGATCGGATGGCCGAGCGAGATGCCCCCGCCGTTCACGTTGAGCTTGTTGCAATCGATCTTCAGCTCGCGCTCGCAAGCGATCACCTGCGCCGAGAACGCCTCGTTGATCTCGATCAGGTCGATGTCGGCGAGCGAAAGACCGGTCTTCTCCAGGACCTTGTGCGTGGCGGGGACCGGCCCGATGCCCATGATCTCGGGCGGAACGCCGGCCCACGACATGCCGATCACCCGCGCGAGCGGCTCGCGTCCCTCGGCCTTCGCACGCGACTCGGACATCAGGACCATCGCGGCCGCGCCGTCGGTGAGTCCGGAGGAATTGCCCGCCGTGACGCTGCCGTCGTGGCGGAAGACCGGTTTCAGCTTCGCCAACGTCTCAATCGTGGTGTCGGGACGTGGGTGCTCGTCCTGGGTTACCGTGATCGTCGAACCCCTCGGTCCCAGCGCGTCCACGGCGAAGATCTCGGCGGCCCGAGGGCCCTTGCCCGCCTCAGCCTTGCGCTGGGACTCCAGCGCGAAGCTGTCCTGCTCCTCACGCGAGATGTCGTACTTGTCCACGAGGTTCTCGGCGGTCTCTCCCATGATCAAGCCGCAGAGCGGGTCGAGCAGACCATCGCGATACATGCCGTCGACGACCTCCGTGTTGCCCAGCCGGTAGCCGCGGCGCATCTGTGGCAGGAGGAACGGCACCTGGGTCATGTTCTCCATGCCGCCCGCGAGCACGATCTCGGCGTCGCCCAGCATGATCTGCTGCGCACCGAGTTGGACCGCCTTCATCCCCGATCCGCACGCGATGTTGACGTTGTAGGCGCCGACCTCGACCGGAACGCCCGCCCGAACGCTCACCTGGCGGCCGGTGTTCGGCCCGTTCCCTGCCTGACGCGCGTGCCCAAAGATCGTCTGGTCGACCTGGTCGGGCTCGACGCGCGCTCGACGCATGGCCTCCAGAGCCGCGAGCGCGCCCAGCTCGACCGCCGGGACCTCCGCGAACGACCCCAAGAACTTTCCGATCGGCGTCCGCGCGCCCTCGAGGATGACCGGACGCTCCATGCGTTCCAGTCTAGCTACCGTTGCCTGACGTCCGGCGGCCGTGCACGAGCGACTCGCGGGCTCCCTTCGAGCCGGTCACCGGCGAGGACATCGTGCCGATGACACGCCAAGGGGACCGCTCGACGCCGGAGACCGCGAGGTCGAGTGCCCTCTGCAGGGACGGCTCGTCCACGGGCGGTGTGTCCAGTCCGAGCTCGAACATCGGCTTCACCAACGCGACGAGGTCCGTGCCGGGCGCGAACGAGAGCGTCTCGATCTGCGGGACCGCGTCGGCGACGGACAGGTAGGACAGATCCATCGTCACGACGTCGATCGGTTCGCCTCGAGGGATCGCCGAGAGGTCGCCAAGGTTCGTCCGTTCGAGGTTCACGACGCGCGGGTCGCTTCTCAGACTCCCTCGCAGCTGACCGTGACCCGCATCCACTGCGTAGACACGGGAGGCCCCACGTTCCAAGAGCACTCGGGTGAACCCGCCGGCCGAAGCGCCAAGGTCCACACAGGCGCGATCGGTCACGTCGATCGCGAACCCATCGAGGGCCGCATGGAGCTTGTCCTCGCCGCGCAGAGCGCGGGGCAACCGGAGCACGACCGCGGCGTCGGCGCGCACTTGCGAACGCGGGTTCGTGACCAGGCGCCCATCGATCAGCACATGGCCGGCGATGATCGCCGATTTGGGGTCGGAGATGTCGGGCCGCGTGCGTGCCAGGTGTTCGAGGACGAGGCGGAACTTCGCACTCGACGCGGATCCCATGAAGTGAGTCTAAGACCGAGCCCTTGCGCCGGAACGGTCGGCATCCGTGGCCCGAGCTTGCGCCTGGATCCGCGCGATCGCTGCCCCACCGTCGACCGGCTCGGCGAGTGGACGTCCGCAGTCCTGAACCCGCGGGTGGTTCACGCGGAGCCAGCCACGTACGGCTGTAAGCTCATCGGATCGTTCCCGTGAGCAGGGGATCTGCAAGGGCTCGGCGCCGTCGCCTCGCAGGAGCGCACCGCCGGTGAGCCGGATGAGCGTCCCATCTCCGTTGGACAAGGTAAGCGTCCCCGCACCCACCAACCAGGCGTCCATCCGCGCGCGAGCCAGAGCGTCGGCGATAGCCCGCAGCCGATCACGGATGAGGCCGGCCTCCTCGTAGCGTTCCTGCTCGGCGAGGTCGGCCATGCGTCGTTCGAGCGCTCTGAGGAGCCCGCCCGGGGAGGTCAGGGAGGAGACGAGCCTCCGGACGAGCTCTCCATAGCGCTCGGGATCGACACGGCCGTCGCAGGGCGCAACGCACCGTCCCATGTCGGCGAGGGCGCACGGAGCGAACCGAGTGCCCGCGCTCATCGCCTTCGTGCATCGGCGGATCGGCAGGACCTCTTCGAGAGCCTCCTTCGCCAGGCGAGCGCGCGACGCGTTGCCGAACGGTCCGAGGTAGGTGCAACCGTCTTCGGCCGTGGCCGCCCGTACGATCTTCAGCCGCGGGAACGCTTCGGCTGGATCCACCTTGAGGTAGGCGTAGCGTCGCCAGGACTTCCCGCGCCGGTTGTACGTGGGCTCGTGTGCCCGGATGAGGCGCGCCTCGACGACGAGCGCCTCCAGCTCCGAGTCGCACGTCACCCCGTCGACGGAGACGGTCTCGGCGAGCAGATCGTCGATCTTCTTGCGCGTGTCTCCGTAGAAATACGACTTGACACGCGCACGGAGGTCCTTGGACTTCCCGACGTACAGGATGCGGCCATCGGGCCCGCGGAACAGATAGACGCCGGCGGCATGTGGGAGGTGGTCGGCCAGTCGGATCTTGCCGAAGTTCGGACGGCCGCGGGCGCGCACTGCCTGATGGAGGTCTCCGAGCGTGAGGATGCCGAGACGTCCGCCGAGGTCGAGCAACCCATGGAACACCTCGGCGCACGCTTCGGCATCGGCGAGCGCCCGGTGGTTCGGCTGGACGCGCGTACGGAAGTGTCGCGCGAGCGTCTGCAGCTTGACGTTCGGCACATCGGGCCAGACGACGCGGCGTGCCAGGCGGGCGGTGCACACCGGCGGCGGAGGGAGCGGGTCGTAGTCGAGGCGCGTGAGGTTCGCGTTCAGGAAGGAGAAGTCGAAACGCGCGTTGTGCGCGACGAAGACCGCGCCACGGCAGAACTCCAGGAACGCCGGCAGGATCTCTTCGATCGGGGGTTCCGCGGAGACCGCCCGGTCGTCGATCCCCGTCAGGTGCCTGATGAACGGCGGGATCGGCACTTCCGGATCCACCAACGCCTGGAAGGAACCGACGCGTTCGCCGCCGACAAACTTGACCGCGCCGACCTCGGTGATACAGCTGTCGGTGGGCGAACCTCCGGTGGTCTCGAGGTCCACCACGCAGAACGTCACTTGGTCGAGCGGGATCCCCTGGTCGAGCGTGGTCTGGATCGGCGCGGCGAGCACGGGTTCCTCCGTCCGGTGGGGCCGTGCGGAGTCGTGACCATATCGAACAGGTGTTCGAGCGTCAAGCATAGTCTCGCCATGGTGACCGGAGCCTCCGACACCACGCCCGATGCCGGCGATCTCAGAGTTGTGCGTGGGCGTGGTCGCGGCTGGGCAGGTGTGTTGCGTCCCCGCGGAAGAACGCGCGGACCACGTAGCGTCCACGAGGATCATGGCGGAACCGGATGCTGAAGATGCCTACCGACGTGCGTCCGTGCTGCCGGAAGCTGATGTTGACCCTGGCGCGCGCCACCCGCACGAATCCGCCTCCGCGTTTGCGCAGAAGCACCAGGCGGACGCGCATGCCCTGCTCGGCGCCGACCAGCCGGCCTCGCGAGGTGATGTGGTGGTGGCGGCCCAAAGCCCGCAGCGTCATCTGTGTTGCGAACCGATCGTCGTTCTCGATCGTCCCGGTGCCCGAGCCGTCGCCCGCGTTGCCCTCGGTGAGCGAGACGTCGTTGATGACGACGCTCGGCAGCGGATCGTTGTCGGTGATCGTGCCGGTGCCGGTCGGGGCCGTGATGTCGGCGACGGCGGGTGGCTGAGGATTCGTCAGGTTCACGACGAACGTCTCGTTCGCCTCGTCGAGCAGATCGCCGATCACGGGGATGGTGATCGTCTGGTTCCTCGGACCGGCCGCCAGGAACGTGGCGGTCCCCGACGACGCGGTGTAGTCGGCCCCGGCCGTCGCGGTCCCGTTGGCCGTTGCCCAGTCGACGGAGATGTTGTTCAGAACTCCCGTGTAGCTGATCGTGAACGTCATATTGGTCGTGCCGGCGTCGCCTCGACCACGGCAGCGTTGCTGATGCGGAAATGAGAGACCGTCGCCGCGTGGGCGCCGGGAGCCATGCCGAAGACGGAGAGCAGGGCTCCGATGAACCCAACGACCACGAGTCGACGGACGGCTCGCGCGTTCGCGATCAGTCTCTTGTCCACCTAGTTGAAGCTAGAAGGGTGAAGACCCGATCTCATGACAGAGAACCGGTAACTCTGCCTACCGCGGACGCAGCATGTTCAAAGAGCAACGCGATGCGTTATCGCGCAACCCATCTCGATCTGCGCCGGCCGTTCGGGGACGGCCGGCGTGTCGATCACATCAGCGGTCGGAAGACCCTTTCGTCTTCTTCGCGGCGCGCTTTTCCTTGATGGTCTTCTGCGGCTTCTTCTTCTGGTCCCGGCCGCCGGTGCCGGCTCCGCGGTCCTTCGACTTCGCCATCGCGAGACCTCCTATCGTCCGGACGCTTCGTGGGATCGAGGGTACAGCGCATCTTCGACGAGTGATGCCAACAGCTGCTCTACGGCGAGATGACATTCCTGGATGTGAGCGGTGATCGTGCTCGGGACGCGGACCGCAGCGTCGGCGAGCGGCGCGAGCTTCCCGCCCGACTCACCGGTGAGCGCGACGACCCGGAGCCCGGCTTTGCTCGCCCGCTCCGCGGCGCGGATCACATTCTCGGAGTTGCCGCTGGTCGAGATCGCGATCAGGACATCTCCTTCGCGACCGAGCGCCTCGACCTGTCGTTCGAACACGCCCTCGGGGCCGAAGTCGTTCGCGATCGCGGTCAGGAGCGAGGTGTCGGTCGTCAGCGCGATCGCGGGGATGGACGGCCGCGGATTGTCGATCGTGAACGTGCTCACGAACTCCGTGGCCAGATGTTGCGCGTCCGCCGCGCTGCCGCCGTTCCCACAGATCAAGAGCTTCCCACCACCCCGGAGCGA
>JAYUAK010000432.1:0-2932 GCA_043741335.1 Actinomycetota bacterium | reverse complement strand
GCGGCGCGATCGATGCGGGCGATCGGTTTGCCCGCTTGCCACCAGCGCTTCGCTCGCGCCGTCTCCAAGTCATCGGCCATGGTCGGAACGATGTCATGAGCCACCGACGCCTGCCCAGCGCGGGCGAGGCTCCCTACACTGCCGGGGATGGACGGCGCCGAACTCCGAACACTTCTGCGCGCGGCCCCGTTGGTCGCGGATGGCGGCATGGGCACGTCGTTGATCGAGGCCGGTGCTCCCGTGGGCGCTTGTTTCGAGTCACTCAACGTGGACGATCCCGATCGTGTGCTCCAGATCCATCGGGCGTTCGTTCAGTCTGGCTCCGATGTAATCCTCACGAACACCTTCGGGGGCAATAGATTTCGGCTGGACGCCCACGGACTCGCCGATCGCACCGAGGAGCTGAATCGCGCCGCCGGCCGCGTCGCGCGGGCCGCGGGACCACGCTTCGTCGCCGGCTCGATGGGGCCCCTCGGTGTTCGACTCGCACCGTACGGGCGCGTGAGGCCCGAGGATGCCTTCGCCGCCTATCGGGAACAAGCCGCAGCTCTCGTTGAGGGAGGCGTCGATCTGTTGCTCATCGAGACGCAGACCGATCTGCGCGAGATGGAGCAAGCGCTCGCCGCTGCACGCGACGCTGCGTCGGGGCTCGCGGTCGTAGTGAGCGCGACGTTCACGAAAGACGATCGCACCCTGCTCGGCTCCTCGCCCGTGCAAGTCGCCGAACGACTGGTGGAGCTCGGGGCCGACGGGATCGGTGCGAACTGCGGCGAGGGTCCCGCGCAGTTGCTTCGCGTGATGCGCTCGATGCGGACCACGGCGGGCACGATCCCGCTCATCGCGCGTCCGAATGCCGGCGGTCCCTCTCAGGTCGGTGGTCGGTTCGTCTATCCGGCGACGCCCGAGTATCTGGCCGAGCACGCTCGCGCCTTCCTTGACGAGGGAGTCGCGATCGTCGGTGGGTGCTGTGGTACGGGACCAGCTCATACCGCGGCGATCGCGACAGCGCTCCACGACGGGACGCCGCATCCCCGTGTCGTGCTGACCGGCGCACTCGACGAGCCCGACGACGGACCGCGTCCGGTTTCTGCACCGACCGACCTGCAGGCGAAGCTTGCCCGGGGCGACTTCGTGATCGCGGTCGAGATGGAGCCGCCACGCTCGTTCGATGTGGGAAAGCTCGTCGCAGCCGCCGAGACACTGGCTGCGGCGGGCGCCGACGTGATCGATGTCGCCGACAGTCCGATGGCGAAGATGCGGATGAGCGCGTGGGCCGCGTGCCGCTTGATCCAAGAGCGCGTCGACATCGAGACCGTGCTGCACTTCCCCACGCGCGGGCGCAACCTGCTCCGGTTGCAGGGCGATCTGCTGGGCGCCGCTGCGCTTGGCATCCGAAACCTCTTCGTCTGCGTCGGGGATCCGGTGACGATCGGCGACTATCCGCAAGGGTCGAACAACGTGGACGTTACGGCGACGGGCCTGCTGGCGCTCGTGACCGAAGGCTTCAACGAAGGTCGAGACCGCGCGGGGTCCTCGATCGGCGAGGCGACGTCGTTCTTTGCGGGAGCCGCGGTCGCCCCGAACGCCTCGGATCTCGAGCGCGAATGCCGGCTCCTCCAGAAGAAGGTCAGCGGGGGAGCGCAGTTCCTCCTATCCCAACCGGTGTACGGCGTGGAGCCGATCCGTCAACTCCGTGCGACCTACGAGCGGGTGGCGGGTCGTTCGCTCGAAGCGCCGATCCTCGCGGGGATCCTGCCGCTGCACACGGCTCGACACGCCGAGTTCCTGCACAACGAAGTGCCGGGCATCGTGATCCCGGACATGGCGCGAGAACGACTCCGCGCGGCCGGGGACGATGCGTGGCGCGAGGGATTGACCATGGCGACAGAGCTCATCGCCATGCTGCGCGCCGAGGGCGTCGCCGGGATCTATCTGATGCCGCAATTCGGCCGGTTCGATCTGGCCTCCGAGGTGGTCGAATCCGTGCGCCGTATCCGGTCGCTATGACTCTGAGGTCGTGCGGCTCGGTCAAGAGCCCGGCGGACGGTACGCGACCGAGATCTGTGTTGCGTCGTCGATCTCTTCAGGCCGAAGGAGCTTGACTGTTTTGACGCGCGCCGCACCAGACGCGGCGACCGTGAGGCTGATCGCGGACGCGGTCGCGTCGTTCGGGAGATCCGCGATGATGTACGCGTCGTCGTCGCCGAACGCGTAGTAGAACGCTTCGACGTTGCCGCCCGCCTCCTTCACGAGCTGCTCGACGACGGCACGCCTACCGGTGCCGCCTTCCTTGAGCAGTCCGCGGACGCCTTCCGCGGTGTAGGAGACCTGCCAGAGGTACTTCGCCATGAGGCCACCTCCATGAATCGCCGGTTCGAGACCGGATTCCCCGACTATCCGCTCCTGCCTTGCACCGGTCAACTCAACGCGTTGTAATCAGAGCTCGACGTGCTACGCCTTTTCGAACGCCTGCAACTGCCGCGTGAGCTCCATGTGTCCCACGTGTTCCCGCAGGTGTTCCAGCGCGTGGAGCAACGCCCACGCGGCCGTCACCGTTTCATCGGCATCACGCTCGCGAAGTGCGCCTCCGTCGAACGGGACGTCCGTGTTGAGCACGGCGTGGCAGTCGGCGGCCATCCCGTCGAAGAACGAGAGGAGCTCGTCCACGCCTGCGGCTGCCGCCAGAAACTCCGAGGGGCGATCTCGCAGCGGGGGTTCTGCACCCATCGCCACGTGGAGCCACCAGCGCGTGCTGTTCATGGAGTGCGTTGCAAGCACCGCGATCGTGTTCGTATCGTCGCCCGCCGGACGTCGGTTCAGCTCGTCGGGCGTCGCTCCGGCGATGGACGTTCGCATCGCATCGAGCGCCTGGTCGAGGAGCTCCTTCGCCGCCTCGATCGTGGGATCAGCCATGGATCAAACGGCCGGCTCC
>JAYUAK010000431.1:0-2937 GCA_043741335.1 Actinomycetota bacterium | reverse complement strand
TCCGCGAACGCGCACCCACCGCGCCTGCCATGGGTCGCGAGAAGGTCTACATCATCGACGAGGCGCAGCGCCTGTCGCGCGAGGCGTTCGATGCGCTGCTGAAGGTCTTCGAGGAGCCGCCGGTCGGTGTCCGATTCGTGCTGGCGACCACCGAGCCGCACAAGATGCCGGCGACCATCGTCGGGCGTTGTCAGCGCTTTGACTTCCGCCGGCTCACCATGGAGACGCTCGCCGCGCAGCTCCGAGCCATCACCGCGTCCGAGGGCGGCACCATCACGGACTCCGCCGCGCTCGCGATCGCCCGCCAGGCCGAAGGATCCTCACGCGACGCGCTCTCGCTCCTTGATCAGGCGAGCGTCATGGGCGGCGAGACGATCGACGACGCGGTTGTGCAGTCGCTGCTCGGTGCCCCGCGGGGCGAGGTCCAACACGAGCTGGCCGACGCCGTCGCGGTCGGAGACGCCCGCGCCGCGTTCCAGATCGTCAACCGACTGGTGCAAGACGGCCAAGATCTGCGGAACGTGACCGCCGAAGCGCTCGCCCACTTTCGCAACCTGCTGCTCGTGAAGGCTGCGCCCGGCCAGGAGGACCTCCTCGACATCCCCGCGGACGGCTACGAACAGATCCGTGTCCAGTCGGAGAAGTTCACCCCCGGCGAGATCGCCCGCGTCATCTCCCTCCTGCTCGCAGCCCAGAACGACATGCGTTGGACGACATCGCCGCGCTTGTCCCTTGAGTTGGCACTTGTCCGGGCCACGATCCCCGAGACCGATCCCAACCCCGCAGGAGTCGTCTCCCGCCTCGAACGCCTCGAACGCCTGGCCAACCTCGACGTGACGGCGCCGGTTGTTTCCGCGGCGGTCGGCGGGTCCCCGGACGAGGCGACTATTCCGGTCCTCGCTCCTGAGGAGCGGAGCCGCGAAGCGGCGAGCACCGCAATAGTCGCCCCGAGCGAACCCCCGACCGTCGCTGCCGACGATCTCGACGCGGTTCAGACGCAGGTGCATGCGGCGGACGCTGGGTCCGTGGATGTGGCGATGCTGCGGCGGGGATGGCCGTCGTTGATGGAGCACTTGCAGTCGACGCGGCAGATGATCTTGAAGGCGTCGCTCGAGAGCGCGACGGTTGCAACGTACGAGGGAGACACGTTGGAGCTGGCGTTCCCGCCGGCCAAGACGTTCACGGTGGAGAAGGTGGTCGCGAAAGCGGATGCGTTGCAGGCGGCGCTCGGCGATCTGTTTGGCATCCGGCCGAAGATCGTGTGCGTGGTGCGCGAAGCGCGAGATCCCGTCGGCGGACCGACGTTGCTCGAGATCGTGGAGGACGAGGAGACGCCGACCGAAGAGGAGGCGCTCCGTCGCGTGCAGGAGATGTTCGGCCCGAAGGCCACGGTCGACGCGTCGGAACCCGCGGAGTAACGAGTGGCGTACGAAGGCCCGATCCAGGAGCTGATCGATGAGCTCGCACGCTTGCCCGGCGTCGGGCCGAAGTCGGCGCAGCGATTGGCGTTCTGGTTGGTGAAGGCGCCTGCCGAGGACGCGAAGCGTCTGGCTGCCGCGATCGTCCAGGCGAAAGATCGCATCGCGTTCTGTCGCGAATGCGGCAACGTCGCGGAGGGCGATCTGTGCCGCGTCTGCAACGACGCGTCGCGCGACGGCACCGTGCTCTGCGTGGTCGAAGAGCCCAAGGACGCCGCGACGATCGAGAAGGCCTCGTTGATCAAGGGTCGTTATCACATCCTTGGCGGAGCGATCAGTCCACTCGACGGGATCGGCCCCGAGGACTTGCGCGTGCAAGAGCTGCTCGATCGCGTCGAACGCGACCATGTCACGGAGGTCATCCTGGCCACGAACCCGAACCTGGAGGGGAACGCGACCGCGATGTACGTCGCGGCGTTGCTGAAGCCTTCGGGCATCCGTGTGACACGCCTTGCCAGCGGTCTTCCGGTTGGCGGCGACCTCGAGTACGCCGACGAAGTGACGCTCGCGCAGGCCCTCGAGGGCCGCCGCGAGATGTAGATGGCTCGGCCGAACGCCCAGCAGGTGGCCGATCGCGCGTTGATCCTGTACGCGCTGGTGCGTCGCGGTTACATCGAGCACGTCATCTCGAGCACAGACGGCGACCCGTTGCGCATCCGTCAGGGAGAGGCTGCGCGACTCGAAAGCGACCGCTGGTTGGATCGAGAGCAGCTGATCGACGCGCTCGACGATGAGGAGCGCCGGTTGCTGGATGCGCCGTCCGGCTCGTGGCCCTGGGCAGCCACGACGGACACCCTGTGGAGGAAGGAGGCGCTCGGCGCCTTGCTGTGGGCCCTGCAGCATCTGGCCGCCATGCCGGTCTACGGCGCAGAGTTCGAACAGCCGGCGCTCGACGAGGCCATCACCCGCTACGGCTCGGTGGTGGCGTTCCGCGCGGAGGGTCTGCTTCGGGCCGACGACGAGCTGGACCGGGCGTGGATGGAGGCGGATGCCTGGTACGGCGCGACCGAGGGTCGCGAGGGCGATGACGCCTCGATCGCTTCGATCGCCAGCGAGCGGTATCGCGCGTTCAGCTGGTTGCGCGACGCCGACGCACGGCCAGCGTGATCAGCCAGAGCGCGAGCATCAGCAGACCGATCGGGATCAGGTAGCCGAGCCCGATCACCACGGCCGAGATCACGTTCAGGAACCCCTGGACCGAGCGGTGCCACGCGCTTCCCAGGCTCGGGTTCTTGACGATGCTCGCCTGCTGCGCGGCCGGAGCGTTCTTCTCGTGGAGATCCACGCGGATCGTCGCCTCAGCGACCTGATCGTTGATGAAGTTGAGGTTCCCCTGGATCTGCTCGATCTCCAGCTGCACGTTGTCGAGCTGCCGCTGCACGGTCAGGACATCACCGAGCGAGGTCGCGCTCGATTGGAGTCCGAGCAACACTGTGCGACGTGACTTGGCGATCCGCAG
>JAYUAK010000430.1:0-6928 GCA_043741335.1 Actinomycetota bacterium | reverse complement strand
GCATGGAGGTGAGCGTCTTCTTCACGTTCTGGGGGCTCTTCGCGCTCGTGAAGGAAGGTGTTCGCGTCACCGGTGACAACTGGATGCAGAAGGGACTGTCGATCATGAATCCCGGCAACCCTGCCAAGGCCAAGCTCTCCAAGCTGAACTTCGCCGGTGCCGGTGCGAGCATGATGAAGAAGCTCGCGAAGGACTACGGCACGCCGCAGCCGTCCGAGCTGCTGGAGACGGCACGTGAGCTGGGCGTACGCCTCATCCCGTGTCAGATGACGATGGACCTGATGGGTCTCACGGCGGACGATCTGGTCGAGGGGCTGGAGGAGCCGATCGGGGCCGCGACCGCCTTGCTCGAGATGCAGGAAGCGTCCATCTCCCTGTTCATCTAAGCCGTAGGCTCTCCCCTTGTGTCCGAGCGTCCGGAACCGGTCGAGACCCACGGTGTGCCGTTCCGCGAGGCCGCGCGCTTCTGGGTGAAGCTCGGGTTCATCAACTTCGGCGGTCCTACCGGACAGATCGCGATCATGCACGACGAGATCGTCGAACGGCGGAAGTGGATCTCGAACGGCCGGTTCCTGCACGCGTTGAACTACTGCATGTTGCTTCCCGGTCCCGAAGCGCAACAGCTGGCGATCTACGTTGGGTGGCTGTTGCACAAAGCGCGGGGCGGTCTGGTCGCCGGTATCGCGTTCGTGCTGCCGAGCTTCTTCCTGATGCTGGGGTTGTCGTGGCTCTACGCGACGCACGGCGATGTGACGTGGGTGAGCGCGACACTCTCGGGTCTGGCCGCGGCCGTCATCGGGATCGTCGCCTCCGCGACCATCCGCATCGGCAAGAAGGCGCTCGCGAACGCGCTGATGATCGGGATCGCAGCCGCAGCGTTCGTGTCGATCTTCCTGCTGCATCTGCCCTTTCCCTTGATCGTGCTCGGCGCCGGCGCCATCGGCCTGATCGGCGATTCGATCCGGCCCGAGTTGTTTCAAGTGGGTGTTGGCCGAGAGCTCGAGGAGAACGAACTGGTCGCGATCCGCGACGACGCTCCGGGCGCGGCGCACACGCGACCATCGTTGCAGCGCAGCGTGATCGTGCTCGTGGTCGGACTGGCGATCTGGCTGGTGCCGATCGCGGCCGTGGCCGCTTGGCGCGGATCGGGCGACACGCTCACGGAGATGGGCTGGTTCTTCAGCCGAGCCGCGCTTGTGACGTTCGGCGGTGCGTACGCGGTGCTGTCGTACGTGAACGTGGCCGCCGTTGCGCAGTTCGCGTGGCTGCTGCCGGGGCAGATGGTGGTCGGTCTCGGCTTGGCCGAGACGACGCCGGGGCCGTTGATCATGGTGCTCGAGTTCGTGGGGTTCGTCGGCGCCTATCGGAACCCTGGCGGCCTGGCGCCGGTCGTCGCGGGTGTGCTCGGTGCGGCGGTGGCCACCTGGGCCACGTTCGCGCCGTGCTTCTTGTGGATCTTCCTCGGCGCGCCCTACGTCGAGCGACTCCGCGGGAACCGACGGTTGGCCGCAGGCTTGGAGACGATCACCGCGGCCGTGGTCGGCGTGATCGCAAATTTGGCGGTGACGTTCGCTACGCACACGCTCTTCGAGCGTGTGCGCGAGGTCCACATCCTCGGCGGGACGGTCCCCTGGCCGGTCTGGTCCTCGGTCGACTGGTTCGCCTTGATCGTAGCCGCGGCTTCGTTCGTCGGGCTCTGGCGCTTCCGATGGAAGATCATCCCGGTGGTTGGCGCGAGCGCGGTCGCCGGCCTGATCGTGAACGGCGTATTCCGCTGAAGATGAGGGGCGCGTCTCAGCTGGCGCGACGAGCACGGATGTTCAGCCGGACGTAGTCGATCTGCGGCCCGGGCATCCGGGCGGCCACTTCTCGAACGAACCGTTCCCGCTCATCGTCGTTCATCATCTCCACGTGGTCGCCGAGGCAGATCGTTGCGAGGTACGGCTCCAGGTCGTCGGGCTCGAGGTCGGTCGGCTCGTCGTGGAGCCAGGTCTCGATCTCCACGAAGCCCGCCCGCTCCAAGCGCGTTCGCGTATCGTCCGCGGTCGCGAAGTGTTTGCGCCCCTCGAAGTTCTCGCCTAACTCTCCGAGCGCGGCCTCGATCGACGCGATGTTTCCCGCGCCGCCGCATTGCGCCGCGAGCTGGCCTCCCGGCCGGAGCACTGCTGCCAGATTCGCGAACAATGCGTTGTGATCCAGGATCCAATGAAACGTCGCGGTCGACAAGATGGCGTCGACGGGCTCGTCGATGGGGAGCGCGTGGGTAAGGTCGGCGACGATGCACTCGACCCGATGCGCGTAGGACGCGAGTCGGGTCTGTGCTCGATCCACCATCGACGTCGAGCCGTCCAGCGCGATGACGCGTCCGTGAGGTAGACGTTCCAGCAACCGTTCCGTGACCCGGCCCGTGCCGCAGCCCGCATCCAATACGCGTTCGTCGCCGACGAGCTCGAGCCAGCCGACCACGGTCTCGCCCCACCGCGTCATCGGCGCAGCCAGGCGGTCGTACACGACGGCATCCCATTCCCGGGGCATGCTTTGAGGCTACCGGAGGCTCAGCGGTCCTCTTCCTCCGGCCGGACGTTCTCCAGGTCGGGGAGCACAACTTCCAAAGACGCGGGTTCCGGCACGACGACTTCGATGTTCTCTTCGACTTCTGGGATCACGAGCGGCTTCTCACCGGTGAGGTGTTCGTCGCGGAGCGTCTTGTACCAACCCGGTTCGTAAGAAAAGGCCCGGCACTCGGGACAGTCCGGGACCGTGCCCGGCTCATGGGCGGTGTGGTCCATCCGCGCAGCGTACGCCCGCCCACCAACGTCTCCTACGATGTCCACCGGCGGACTTCGGGCCGTCCTGGAGCCCGGGTGTGACAATAGTTAGCGAGGCGTACTATCATGAACGTCATGCCCGCACCCGCTTCGACGATCGATATCGCCGCCCTCGCCTCGCGCGTGCGCCTCGGCGTTACGCGTTTGGCGCGCAAGCTCCGCCGCGAAGGTGAGACGGGCGTGACCCCGACGCTCTTGGCTGCGCTCAGCACCATCGAGCGACACGGTCCTATGACGGCGGGCAGCCTCGCCTCGCACGAGCAGGTCGAGAAGCCGACCGTGACGCGCCTGCTTTCGATCTTGGTTGAGCGTGAGCTCATCGAACGCACCCCGGACCCGTTGGACGGCCGCGTGACCTGGGTGCAGGTCTCCGTGACCGGCCGGAAACTCTTGCAGCGCACGCGGCATCGCAAAGACGAGTATCTGGCGAAGCGCATCAAGGGTCTGTCGGCGCGAGACCAGGCGACGCTGGAAGACGCTGCCGAGATCCTTGACCGACTGACGGAGGGAGACCGATGACCCGCGTCGGCCTGGCCGTCCACCGCACGTTCCATTCGCTCCACACTCGGAACTTCCGGCTGTTCTTCATCGGTCAGGCGGTCTCGGTCACCGGCACCTGGCTGAACGCGACCGCATCGGCGTGGCTGGTCGTGCGCCTCTCCCACGCGAGCGGCATCGCGCTGGGGGTGAACACCGCGCTCACGTTCCTGCCGATCCTGCTGGTCGGGGCGTTCGGTGGCATGCTGGCCGACCGCCTGGACAAGCGGAAGATCCTCATGACGACGCAGGCTCTCTATGCGGTCCTGGCGTTCACATTGTTCGCGTTGGTGGCGACCGACGTCGCGCGATTGTGGATGGTGTACACGTTGTCGTTCGCGGCTGGTCTCGTCACCGCGCTCGACAATCCGACGCGGCAGAGCTTCTACATGGAGCTCGTCCCCGAGAGTGACCTGACCAACGCGGTCAGCTTGAACAGCGCGGTGTTCATGGGATCCCGGATCCTGGGTGCCTCGATCGCCGGCGCGTTGATCGCGACGATCAGTATCGCCGCCTGCTTCCTGATCGATGGCCTCTCGTACATCGCGGTGATCGGTGCGTTGCTCGCCATGCGGACCGCGGATCTCCACGGTCGTGATCGCGAGTCCCGCGAACGTGGCGGCGTCCGCGAGGGGTTCCAGTACGTGTGGAACTCGCCGGAGCTTCGGCGTCCGTTGGTGCTGATGACGGTGGTGTTCACACTCGGGTTCAACTGGTCGGTGCTGCTGCCGCTCCTTGCGAAGCGCACGTTCGACGGCTCGTCGGCAACGTTCGCGGCCATGTCGGCGCTCACCGGAGTCGGTGCGTTCGTCGCCGCGCTCATCATGGCCAACCGAGCCAGCTCGCCGACGTCGGTGCCGGGCATGCGGCGGCTCGCGACGTTCTCGATCGTTTCCGGGATGGCGCTCCTCCTCACGGCGGTCGCGCCGACGCTCGAGCTCTCCTACGCCACGATGGTCCCGCTCGGTCTCACCGTGATGGTGTTCATCATCACCGCGAACTCGATGCTCCAGCTGCGTTCCAAGCCGGAGTTCCGGGGTCGTGTGATGGCGCTCTACGGCATGGTGTTCCTGGGGAGTACTCCGGTGGGAGCGGTCCTCACCGGCTTCCTTGCACAGCATCTCGGGCCTCGGGCTGGATTTCTGATGGGCGGTGTGGCGGCGGTCGCGGCCGGCTGCGGCGGGCTCTGGTGGCGTGCTCGAGCGACCACGCCTTCGGCGTTGCGGGTCGATGACGACGTCGCGGAACAACAGCTCACCGCCTGAGCGGTGCCGTCGTTCCATCGCTAGCCCGTTCCGTCCTCCGCTTCACGATCGATGCCCCAAGCACCATCCGGTTCCACGCGGCTCACGTCGAGCAGCGAGCCGTCTTGCAATGACAGGCGGAACCCGACGAGCGCCACGCTGTTGCGGATCTCACGCCACGAGCGCACGACCTCGACGGATTCTTCGACGCCTCCCCACGCGATCGCGCGTGGCCACTCCTCGGCCTTCGCGCCTTCGGAGAAACGGATGACGAGCGCCGGCGTCCGGCCGATCCAGCGCGGTAGCACAGGCGCCCACAACAGGAACACGACCCCGACCGCGGCAACCGATCCGCCTACTCCCACGTGGGGCAGCATCGGGATGGCGATCCCGGTTGCGATCAGGCGGGCCAGGTTGTAAGCCACGTCGTACGCGGCGAAGACCCGGCCTCGATAACCATCAGGGAGCGCCTCCTGCACCATGGTGTCGATGGGGATCTTCTTCCACGCGAATGTCAACCCGACCGCGAAGCTCGCGAGCAGCACGCTCCATCCCGTGATGGCGAACGACACGACGATGAGCGAGACCCCTCCAACCAAGAACGCACCTGCAACGATCCGTTCCTTCGAAAGGCGACCCTCGAGCGGGCCGATCGTGGCGATGCCGAGCAGGACGCCCACGCCTCCTGCGCCGATCAGGTTCGAGAAGGAACCCACGCCTTCGCCGAAGCGTTCGCGGAAGACGACGAGCGACAGCGTGAGAACGAGTCCCTGGCCCATCTGATCGAGTGAGATCGACGCGATCGGTCCGATGGCGCGCGGCGTGTGCCAGAGCCGCCCGATCCCGTCGCGGAACTCCGCTCCGACCCGTCGCAGCTCGTGACGGATGAGCGATGGGTCCTCCGGCAAGGTGTGCGGGGCCAGGTCGCTGTTGATCCGGGCGGCGGTCCACGACCCAAAGAGCCAGAGGGCGCCGGCACCGACCACGGTGACGACGGAGCCGAATGTGTCGGCGATCTGCCCGCCCAGGTAGATACCGGCTAGCAGCGCAACCGTTCCGCCCACGGTCGCGAGCGAGTTCGCCATCAACAGGTCCTCGACGGGTACGAGGCGAGGCACCACCGCCTGGGCCGTCGCCAGGAAGAACCGGTTCACCGACAGGACGATGAGGGCGCCCGCGAAGAACGGAACCGGCGCGCGCACGGGGTCGAACAGGACCAGCCACACGAGCCCCGCTTTGACCCACGGGGCGATCGTCATGATCCGGCGGCGGGGCCATCGGTCGATGAACACGCCGGTGAACGGCCCGATCACTGAATAGGGCAGCGCGACGATCAACGTGGCCTTGAAGAGTCCCGTCGTCGTGCTCTGCTTGTCCGGGGAGAACACGATCGAAGCGATCAGCGAGACCTGGAACAGCCCGTCGGCGAACTGACTTGCCAGCCGGATCCAGAGCAGTCGACGGAAGTCCGGGCTGCGGAGGGCGCCGCGAGTGCGCGCGAGCGTTCCCTTCCCGGTCATGCCGGGCATCGTAGGCTTTGCGGTTGAAGGGATGTGAGGTCTAGGGGGAAGGGGCTCCCGTAGACACCCCGGTTGGTTCGGAAGAGGGAGTTTCTCCCGGCGATTCAAGATCCGGCAGTCTCGGGGAGCAGTAGCGGAACGAACCTACGGCCCACGTCCCATCGTCCAACGGAGTGAGGCCCATCTCCACTTGCACCTTGTCGTTGATCCAGAGCTGCCCGGTCGCTTCATCGAAGCGGTCCGGGCCGGACCGACTCTCAAGCGCCGCGAGGTAGGAGTCATCGCCAACCCCGTCCTGGATCAGGTAACTCACCAACGCCAGATAGGCTTCGCTGGCGGAGTGGGATCCCCCTCCGGAGTCGAGACTCGCCACCGTCGACGCGATCCGTTCGCTTTCGCAGCCCCAGTCGGGGTCAGCCCCTACGTTCGACCCCACGAAGATGCCGCCTACAACCAGAACTAGCAGCACCGAAAGACCAAGTGCCGCCTTCCCCCGTCTCTTCGACCTTTGTTCGTTCAGCTCCGCCTCCGAGGTGAAGGGTGCATCAGTTAACCGTAGACGCATCCGTCAGCCGTCGCTTCGGCCCGCCCGAGACGTAGGCCAAGAAGAACGCGATCCTCGATGACTGGTGCGCGAAGGTCGGGCGCGACCACCGCGATCGAGCGCACCGTTCACATCCCTCCGGGCTACGTCAATCGGCTGGACGAGTTCCTCGCGGCCAGTGCCCAGCACGTGATCGCGGGTTGGGATACCCGTTCGATCTCGCCGCAGTGCAGCGATTGCTTGACACGCGCGCCC
>JAYUAK010000429.1:0-2945 GCA_043741335.1 Actinomycetota bacterium | reverse complement strand
GACCTTGTGCTCCGCGGTGTCGCGGACCTCGTCCGTCACGTGAAGGCCACGACCCGTGAAGGTGAGGTCCATCTTCTGCCGCTCTCCTCGCGATCCGGCGAAGCGATCTGGCCAAGCGATCCGGCGGGCTCCCATCCGGCTGACCTGGTCTTTGCCCCCACACTCGCCTGCAGAGGGGGTCGCCGCCCCCGAAGGTGCGGCTTAGCTCCTTCTCCCGAACCGGTTTCCCGGCCCCGGGCAGGACTTACATCTAAACCGCGCCATGCTCGGCCGACCAACGGTCGCCTTACGTGGGTCGTTTCGCCCGCGGCTGGCGTCGACTACCGGGGAAGTTCCCCGGGCAACCACAGACCCGGTTGAGAGCCCGACCGAGTATATCCGGCATGTTCTCCGGCATGTTCTCCGGGATGTTCTCTGGCATGTTCTCCGGGATGTTCTCTGGGACCCTTCGCGGCGAATGCGCGGGCGGCCGTGAACAGCGCGACCCGGCGAACCCCCGAGGCGGCGATGGCTTCGGCGCACGCCGCCGCCGTCGCCCCGGTCGTGAGCACATCGTCGACCAGCAAGACCCGATCGGGGAAGTTCGGACGAGCCACGGGCTCGAAGGCTCCCTGCATCGCCATCCGCCGCTCCTGGCCCGGGCGGCGCGCCTGGGGCGCGGTCGCGACCGCACGCCGCGCCAGCCGCACGACCGGGAGATCGAGCCGCACCCCGACGGCGGCGGCGAGCGCTCGAGCTTGGTCGTAGCCGCGTTCCGCCAGCCGGCGGCGTGCGAGCGGTACCCACGTGACCGCGTCGGCCGCCGGCGCACCCGCGGCGACCATCGCATCGGCCAACGCCGAGGCCACGCTTCGCCACCCCGAGAACTTCAGCCGATGGATCGCGGCACGAGCTGGACCCGCGTACAAGAACGGGGCTCGGGCGATCGCCACCGGCGAGGGCGGACAGTCGCGACACCGTGGCACGGACGTGGGACCCGGCCGGCCACAGCGTTCGCACCACGGTGGTCCCAGGACGACGAGCGCGAGGCGGCAACCGTCGCAGAACGGCCATGAGCCCACGCCGCAGCCCGCGCACCGGGGCGGGAAGACGACGTCAAGCGCCCGGGAGACCACGGCGAGACGCTATCCCGAGCCACCGACACGAGGCTCAGAACGCGCTACGGCAGGTGAAGCTCGATCGGTGTCGCAACCCCGAGAACGTCGATCGTCAGGCGCGACTGGGTCCGCATCACGGGATACGCCGTCACTCGACCACTCCCCGTCTCCTGATCGAACTCGGACTCCAGGATGAGGAGCGGGGCGTCATCGGCGGCAAGACGGATCGTGACTTCCTCCGCGGGTGACACGGTGTACGAGACGCGGACGGAGTCCCCACCGCAATCGACCTGCCCCACGTGCACCTTCGGCCCGCCCTCGATGCGGGCGGTCTTATCCACCTTCAGGTTGCCCCGACGCACCGTGGCTCGGGGCCACGGGACGGCGAAGCGCTTCGGTGGCCGAACGTTCTCCCGGTCGCCGTCGATCGCCACGTCGCACTCCAGGTCGTACCAACCCGCGGAGAGCTCGGTGATCGCGAACTCGAACGGAACGAACAGATCGAGGTTCGGCGCCACATCCAGCGTGACCGGCTCCAAGCCGATGGGGAACGCACCGAGGCCCGACATCTCACGAACACGCGCTGCGTCGATGCGCACCTGATGCGGATCCCGGTCGGCACCCCGAAGGACGAACGCCCCCTTTACCGTCGCCGGGAACCGTTCGAAGTGTGCTCGGATCGACACCCGCTCGTGCATGCCGTCCGCCGCGCTCAGGTGCCCTGCTGCCATGAGTGCAGGTACGAATCCTGCTCTGCCGTCAACGTGTCGATCTCCACGCCCATCGCGTGGAGCTTGAGACGTGCGACCTCCTTGTCGATCTCTACAGGTACCGGGTACACCTCGGGACCGAGCTCCGCGTGGTGCTGCACGACCCACTCCACCGCGAGCGCCTGATCCGCGAACGACATATCCATCACCGCAGCAGGGTGACCCTCCGCCGCGGTGAGGTTGACCAACCGCCCCTCGCCCAGCAGATGGAGGCGGCGTCCGTCGGCCATCGTGTACTCGTCCACGAACTCGCGGATCCTTCGTGTGCCCACGGCGAGCTCCGCGAGCGCCGGTTTGTCGATCTCGACGTCGAAGTGCCCTGAGTTCGCGAGGATCGCGCCGTCCTTCATCAGCTCCATGTGCTCGCGCCGTATCACGCTCGTGTCGCCGGTCACCGTGACGAACATGTCCCCGATGCGAGCGGCCTCGCGGATCGGCATCACGCGGTAGCCCTCCATCACCGCCTCGAGCGCGCAGGTCGGATCGACCTCGGTAACGATGACGTGCGCACCCATGCCCTTCGCGCGCGAGGCCACGCCGCGCCCGCACATTCCGTACCCGCACACCACAACGGTTCGGCCGGCGATCAGCCGGTTCGTCGAGCGCATGATCGCGTCGATCGTGGACTGCCCCGTCCCGAACCGGTTGTCGAAGAGATTCTTCGTGTCGGCATCGTTCACCGACACGATCGCGTACTTGAGCGCGCCGTCGAGCGCCATCGCGCGCAGGCGTATCACGCCGGTCGTCGTCTCCTCGGTCCCGCCCATGATCTCCGCGATCTGATCGGGTCGCTCCTTGTGCAGCACGCTCACCATGTCGGCGCCATCGTCCATGGTGATGTGCGGACGGGTGTCGAGCACCTCGTTGATGTGCCGGAAGAACGTCTCGGTGTCCTCACCTTTGACCGCGAACGTGGCGATCCCGCTCTGCTCGCAGAGGGCCGCCGCCACGTCGTCCTGAGTCGACAGTGGGTTCGAGGCGCAGATCGCCACTTCCGCCCCCCCGGCAGCGAGCGTCTCCATCAGGTTCGCGGTCTCGGTCGTGACATGCAGACACGCGGCGATCCGCACGCCCTCGA
>JAYUAK010000428.1:0-6955 GCA_043741335.1 Actinomycetota bacterium | reverse complement strand
TGGGGACACCGGTCTTGGTGCCGGGGCCGACGATCACCGGGGGCGCGGGAAGATAGCGCGAGGCCATCTCGCGGATGGCCGCGGTCACGTCCGGAACGACCGACGCCACGACCATGCCGGAGATCTGCGACTCGAACGACATGTCCTCCTGCCCCAGGAACCCCGAGAGCAAGAGCGCGAGCTCGTCGGCTGTGCGCTCAGCCTGGGTCGAGACGCGCCAGGTGTGTGCGAGCTCGGACCCGCGGAACACACCCAGGACGATCTCGGTATTGCCGACGTCGGCGGCCAGGAGCATCGGCGGGAATCCTACCCGGCGCTCGGCAGGCGAAGATTGTCGATCAAGCGCGCGGAGGGGAATCGCGCCGCGATCAATGCGCGAGCCGGTCGGTCGACCTCGGCGATCGGTGCGAACGTCTTCTCGTCGACGACAGCGGCATAGTCGAGCGAGGCGAGGGGAGTCGCGCCCACCTCGCGAGCCATCGCCGCGATCAGCACCGCCGAGTCCCGTTCTCCCGAGCGAGCGAGCATGGCCACTTCGGAGAGCCCAAGGAACAGGCATCCCGCTTGTTCACGTTCCTCGGGTGAGAGATTGGCGTTCCTGGAAGAGAGCGCGAGCCCATCGGGCTCGCGCTCGGTGGCGCACGGGACGATGGTGACCGCGAGCCGGAGTTGCTCCACCATCCGCCGGACCAGGAACAGCTGCTGCGCGTCCTTTTGTCCGAAGTAGGTGGCGCACGGACCGACGACATCCAGGAGCCGGCGGACGGCCGTCAGCACTCCGGCGAAGTGGCCGGGCCGCGCCGTCCCCTCGAAGACGTCGCCCACCGGGCCGGGATCGCCCACGGGAAGCGGAACGCCGGGTGGGTACACCTCAGCCACCGGTGGAGCCCACACGAGATCGGCGCCGAGCGATCCGCAGAGCGCAACGTCCGCCGCCTCGTCCCGCGGGTAACGAGCAAGATCCTCATCCGGCCCGAACTGAAGCGGGTTGAGGAAGATCGACACGACGACGACGTCCCGTTCGACCCGCGCGCGGCGGATGAGTGAGGCGTGGCCCTCGTGCAAGGCGCCCATCGTGGCCACGAACCCGACGTCGGCGCCGGCCAGGCGGCGTTCGTCCGCAGCCTCGGTGAGGTCCGCCGCAGAGCGGATCAGCTCCACCGCGCCAGCACTTCCTCGACGGCGGCTCGTCCCTCGGCCGACAGGCGGTCCGAGGCCGAGCCCGTGTCGAGGGCGAGCCGGCAGAGCGCCAGGTATGCGGGAACGGCATGCGAGGCGCTCTCGCGGAGCGCCGTGAGGTTGCGCTCGATCGTCGTCGCATCGCCGCGAACGGCCGGTCCGGTGAGCGCCCGCGTCGGTCCGAGCCGCTCGACATTGCCAAGACTCGCCCGCTGCAGCGGGAGCATGGCGTGCAGCGGATCGGGAACGCCGGCGGCGCGGAACAGCTCCTCGGCGATCCCGGACGCGACGATCAGGTAGTTCGACGCGAAGACGGCCGCCGCGTGATAGAGCGGCCGCACTCGATCCTCAAGACGGAACGGATGGGTCCCCAGGTCGTCGGCGATGCGCTCGCCGACCAGGAATCCCTCGGGATCGTCGGCAGTGATGGCCATCGGGCACCCCGGGATCCGATCGAGCGCGCCGGCGACGTCGGGGAAGGTCTGAAGGGGATGGAGCGCGAGCGGGCGAGCACCGGCCGCTCGCGCCGGCGCGAGGACGTCGAGCCCGGCCGCCCCCGACAGGTGCACGACCCACTGACCTGAACGGAACGCCCCGGCGTCGGCGCAGCGCGCCACGATGCCCGGGATCTCGTCATCGGGGACGGCGATCACGACCAGCTCGCCTGCACGCACGGCCTCTTCGGGTTCCAGGAACGCAACATCGGGCAGGAACCGCGACGCACGATCTCGACTTGGCCCTCGTCCCGATACCGCGACGATCCGATGGCCCGCACGGGTCAGCAACACCGCGACCGCGGTCCCCACTCGGCCCGCACCAACGATCGAGACGTTCATGTGGGCGAGTATGCCAACTCAGCGGATCCAAACGATCGGCCCCGCGGGCGCCGGAGCGCCACTGGGCGGAACGAGTGGAACCAGCCGGTCTTCGACGACCGTGAAGAGTCCGGCGAGCGTCTCGACGATCGCGACCCCGTCATGGGTGAACGTGGCGTACGGGACGCCTTGGGCAAGCCCGACAAATAGGGGGGCGCCGAGGTCGCCCGGACTCGAGTCCAGCTCGTACAGCCCATGCTGATCGCCCAACCGGCCTTCGACGAGCGCCACACTCGCGTCCGGTGACCAGGCAAGCAGGCGGTCGATCCCGAACGTTGCGCTCCCGGACATGTACGGGATCGGGCGCGGCTCGCCGAGCCCACGGAAGTAGAGGCCTGCGCCTTGCAGATCGCCGTACTCCTGCCCGGGCCGGATCGGCAGAGGTCCAACGGCCGGCAGTCCCTCGCTCGGCACGACGATCATGTCGGACAAACCCGACACCCCGACGAGCGCGTAGCCTTGAAGCACGCTGTGGATCCGCCCGATCCCCGCGAAGAAGATCCCCACCCGGCCATGCCGTTCAAGCGTGAACAACGTTGCGGTGCTCTCCTGACCGATCGACAGCAGGTCGCCGCAGACGGCCTGCGCGGCATACTTCCGCTCCCGCAGCGCGGGCACGACCTTGGCCCACACGATCGAGATCTGGCGATGGCAACCAGCCCGCAGGGGCCCGCGCCGACCGGCGATCACCGTCGCTCCGCCCGGACCCCAACTCACCATGTCTCCGGTGAGGATGGGGGTCGACCGATCGTCGGGACCGAGGAAAAGAAGCACGGAGGCCTGGAGCCGTCCGTCAGCGAGCTGGGAGGTGACACCGACCCAGCCGAAGTTCGCTCCGCGAGCGTCGACCAACTCGATGGCGCGGGGGACCCGGGGACCGCGTACCGCGTTGCCGGTCGCCAGGTCCCATCGCCAAAGGCGCGAGTTGTAGGGACCGTCGGGGACCGCGTAGATCAGCGTGCCGGTCAGGTGCGTCGCCGATGCCGCCGTCGACGCCCCCTGCTTCTCGGGCGGCGTATGCGCCTTGAGCCACGAACCGAGGGCGAACACCAGGACGAGCGCGGTGAGGACGAAGGCGACGAGCGAGCGGGATCTGGTTGTCGTCGGCTCCGCGGCTTCGGGTCCTGGGGCGGGTCCGGGGAGGAGGGCCGACCGGCGGGGCGGGGCGGCGGACGGGGCCACTATTGCGGTGCTCGCCGCTTCGCGGCTGCGCTCCTCAGGGTGGCCCCTTACCTCCGCTCCCGCCCCTTCTGACGGGGGCCGCCCTGGCTCGTAGAGGGGCTCGGCGCAATTCGGACACATCTTCTCGTTGGTCGAGCCCTGCCAGTCACATCTGAGGCAGACCTTGTTGGTCATGCGGGCACCACGAGTGGAGGGGCGTGGAGGTGTGCGGGTTGGTCTGGGAGGCGCGAGTCCAGGAGTCGCATGCCGTTGGGGAGCAAGGGGTCCGTCACGAGCTCGAGGAGGGGGAGGAGGACGAAGGCTCGTTCGTGCATGCGGGGGTGCGGGACGGTGAGGGTTTCGTCGGCGATCGTCAGGTCACCGATGAGGAGGATGTCGATGTCGATGGTGCGGGGGCCCCAGTGGATCTGGCGGGTGCGGCCGAGTTGAGCTTCGACCCGGTTGCAGACGGCGAGGAGATCGAGGGGTTCCAGATCGGTGTCGACCTCGATGACGACGTTCAGGAAGTCGTCCTGCTCAGGACCACCGACGGGATCGGTCTCCCAGACGCGAGAGCAACGCTGAACGCGAACTCCCACTTCGCCGGACAACAGGTCGAGCGCGCGTTGCAACGTTTCGAGGCGGCCGCCGATGTTCGAGCCGAGCCCGAGGAAGGCCTGCACGGACGACTACCCCGCAGAAGCCGTAACGGCGGCCGCGACGCCGTCGATGCCGAGGCGGCCGGCGGCATTCGGTTTGTGCACGACGGCGGTGACGTGAGAGATCCGGTCGATCGCAAAGACGTCGTTGGCGATCGCGGCGGCCATCGACTCGACGAGATCGAACGACCGTTGCTCGACGACCGACCTCACGGTCTCGGTGATACCGCGATAGTCGGCTGTTCCAGCGATGTCGTCGTCGCCGACGTCCACTTGGATGTCCAGATCGACGACGAACTCCTGTGGCTCGTCCTTCTCGCCGGGACGTGCGCCGTGGTTGCCGCTCGCTCGGATCCCGGACAGGAACAATCTGGCCGTGGTCACTCACCCTCCTCGTCGACGTCGTGCCAGGCATCTTCCTCGTATTCCGCCAGGTCGACCCAGGGTGGGCGCCGTTCGAGCTGGATCGTGACGATGCCCGACGCGTCGCCGTGGCCGCCGTGCGGCTCGCGGAGGTATCGGGCGCGCAGGTACTCATAGATCATCGGACCGATCGTCTCGATCGCGTCTTCGATCAGGAAGTGCCCGCAGCCGGGCAGCAAACCGAGCGTCGAGGTGGGGATGGCTTCATTCAATCGCTCCCCGACGGCCGGGGGGTAGAAGACGTCGTCCTCGCCCCAGAAGATCAGGACAGGGATCTCGAGCACCGCCAGATCGGACTCACGACCGACGAGCCCTCGCCCATCCATCGCTCGGGCGAACCGGAAGAACGCGTCGACGCCGGCGGGACCCGACCACGGCCGAAGGTACTCCGTCACCTGGTCCGGCGAGATGCGATCCGGATCGGCCATGCCGACGCGAAGCGATGCCCGGATCCCGGAGTGCACGAAGAGCTCCACCTCCTGCTCGGGTGGCGTCCGTTGGATCTCGCGTGTGAGGATGGTCGGCCACGCGTCGAATGCTGTGCTCGACATCAGGACCATGGCGTCTACTCCCACGTGATCGAGGGCCAGCAGTTGCGCGACGCCGCCCCCGACCGAATGACCGATAACCGCGAACCGTTCGACGCCGATCGCGTCCAAGAGCTCCCGGACGTAGCCCGCCTGGGCGATGAGGTTGAGCGGTACTCCGACCGGCTTGTCGGAGTCGCCTGAGCCGAGCAGGTCCGGCACGATCACGCGGAACCGCGAGGCGAGCAGCGGAGCCAGATCACGCCAGACGAACGACGACTGGGGAAACCCGTGGATCAGCACGACGGGCGGGCCGTCGCCGTCGTCGGTGTACGCGAGCTCCCCGCCAGAGGTCGACCGTCGCTTCTGGTCGGCCGGGGTCATCCGGCGCTCGTTGCGCGGGCGATGGCGTCCACCACTCGCACGACGCGCGTCATCTCCTTCACGTCGTGAACGCGGACGACGTCGACCCCGTGCGCGGCGCACCAGGCCACGGCGCCGGCCGTTCCTTCGATCCTGTCGTCGACCTCCGTGCCGGTGAGCGTGCCGATGAACCCCTTCCGGCTGGGCCCGACGAGCACGGCGACGTCCAGGTGATGGAACGCGCCGATGTCGTGCAGGAGCGCCAGGTTGTGATGAAGGTTCTTGCCGAACCCGATGCCCGGATCGACGCAGAGACGTTCGCGATCGATCCCGGCGACAAGAGCCGCTTCGACGCGATCGCCGAGGAAGCCGCGAACTTCAGCGACCACGTCGTAGTAGGTCGGGTCCTCCTGCATCGTCTTCGGCTCGCCCTTCATGTGCATCAGGATCATGCCGGCGCCCGAGTCACGAACAACCTCGAACATGGCGGGGCCAGCCCCGGCGGAGATGTCGTTCACGACGGCCGCACCCGCGTCGATCGCCGCGCGTGCGACATCGGCCTTGCGCGTGTCGACCGAGACAGGGGTGTCGGGCAACTCATGCGTGATGCGTTGGATCACCGGAACGACGCGGCGTTCCTCCTCATCGGCAGGGACGACCTCCGAGCCCGGTCGCGTCGACTCGCCACCGATGTCGAGCAGATCGGCGCCGTCGGCCACCATCTGGATCGCGTGCTTCACCGCGTCGTCCACGCTCGAGTAGGAGCCCCCGTCGGAGAACGAGTCCGGCGTCACGTTCACGACCCCCATCACGAGGGTGCGTCGACGCAGAGGGATGACTTGTGAGCCGCAACGCCAAAGAGCCTCCTCAGCCATGCGCGCATCGTAGCCGGGTCCACGAGATGACGCGCGCGCGGCGCGGCTAGCGCATGCCGATGTGGCTCATGGCCTCTTGACGCGTTCGGGCGTCGGTGCGGAACAGGCCACGCACCGCGGAGGTCACGGTCACCGAGCCCGGCTTCTTGATGCCGCGCATCGTCATGCACAGGTGTTCACACTCGATCACGACGAACACGCCGCGGGGCGAGAGCGCCCTATCGAGCGCCTCGGCGATCTCCGTCGTCAGCCGCTCCTGCACCTGAGGTCGCTTTGCGAGCAGATCGACCACGCGCGCGATCTTGGATAGGCCGGTGATCTGCTGCTCCTTGTTCGGGATGTAAGCGACGTGCGCCTTTCCACTGAAGGGGATCAGGTGGTGTTCGCACATCGAGTAGATCGGGATGTCGCGAACCATGATCATCTCGTCGTGGTCGGCACCCTCGACGACCGTCACCAACTGAGCTGCGTCCCGCCCGATCCCGGCGAACACCTCGCGGTACATCCGCGCGACACGCGCAGGCGTCTCGCGCAGCCCGCCGCGCTCGGGGTCCTCGCCGATCCCTTCCAGGATCAGTCGGACACCCTCGGTGATCTTCGCGTCGTCGAACCGATCTTCGTCCATGGCGTTCTCGATGCTACCCGTCGCCAGGCGGAATCAGTTCGTCGAGGGTGTCGGGGAGCTTCGACAGGTCGGTCAGCTCGCCCGCGCGCGGAAGGTTGCTCGTCTCGTCGAGCCGGTTGATCCACAAGCACGGCAGGCCGAGCGCCGCGCACGGTTGAACGTCGTGGAAGATCGACGTGGCCACGTGCACGTGTCGGGATCGATCCGCGCCGGTTCGCCGGAAGAACGTCTCCCAATGACCGAACGCCGGCTTGTACGAGCCGATCTC
>JAYUAK010000427.1:0-2952 GCA_043741335.1 Actinomycetota bacterium | reverse complement strand
GGCCGCAAGGTCAACGTGTTCCTTCAGTACTGGGCGTTGGATGCGCTGCGGGCCGACCGAATCATGAAAGGCCACGGCGTGGCGTCTGAGGCCGGCGAAGAGGGTCTCCGCGCGATGCAATGTCAGGGCAAGACGCATTGGAGCGAGCTCTTCCGTCAGTCGAAGGATCTCGGCGAAGTTCGCCTGTTCGCCTGCGCGGATTCGATGGAGACGTTCCACATCACGAAGGACGACCTCGATCCGCTGGTCGGCGGCGTGTGGGGGGTCGCCTCGTTCTTCGCCGAGGCCGATGGTCCGGCGACATCATCTAGCAGATGTTCCTCGAGGACGAAGGAGGTGGGAACGATGACAACGACAGCACAGGTGGCGCGATCGATCGACGCGCGGGGCATGCCGTGCCCGGGCCCGTTGATGAGCCTGATCGGCGCGATACGCCAGGGCGCGGTCGGTGATGTGATCGAGGTGCTTTCGAGCGACGAAGGGCTCGAAGATCGACATCCCCGCATGGCTCCAGAAGTCGGGACACGAGCTGGTGGAGGTTAGCCAGGGCGACGGCTTCGCTCGGTTCGTGGTTCGGAAGGTTCGCTGACCGATACCGGCCCGTGTCGTGGTTCTCGGCGGCGGTGTGGGAGGCACGCTCGCTTCGAACCTTCTCGACAAGGCGCTCGGTCGGGACGTCCACGTGACGGTCGCCGACCCAACGGGGATGCACGAATACCAGGCCCGACTACCTGTACGTGGCGCTCGGCAAAGCGAACGGCCATTGGCTCTCGCGCGACGAGCGCACGCTCTTGCGCAGGGACGTCGAGCTCGCCGTCGAGCGTGCGGTACGGATCCACTCGGATGCGCGAACCGTACAGCTCGAACGCGGCGGGAGTCTCGATTGGGACTTCCTGGTGATCGCCACCGGGGGCGCGATTGGTGCACGACGCGATCCCCGGACTGGTCGAGGGAGCGCACGGGTTCCATTCGTTGCGCGACGCCGAACGCCTGCGCGAGGCGCTCCGTGAGTTCAAAGGGGGCCGGATCCGCATCGGCATCGCCGGGATCCCTTACAAGTGCCCGCCGGCGCCGGTCGAGTTCGCGTTTCTGCTCGAGGAGTATCTGCGCAAGCGCCGGATCCGTGACCGAAGCGAGGTGACGCTCCTGTCCCCGCTGAATCGAGCGTTCACGATCGCGAGTGCGTCGAGGCTGATCCAACCCATCATGGATGAGCGGGGGATCGAGTTGACGACGTTCTTCAACGTCGAGACCGTCGATCCGTCCGCGGGCGTGGTGGAGTCCCTCGAGGGCGAAAGGGTCGAGTACGACCTTCTGGTGCTGGTGCCGCCGCACGAAGGACAGCAGGTCGTGATCGATTCGGATCTGGGCGACGCCGGGGGGGTGGTTGCCCACCGAAAGGCACACGCTGCAGGTCGGTGAGTACGATCGCGTCTTCGCACTCGGCGATGCGACGAACCTGCCGATCTCCAAGAGCGGATCGACCGTGCACTTCGAGGCTCCCGTCATCGCGAGCCGGATCGCGTCGGTGATCCGCGGCACGGGACCGAAAACGAACTGCGGCGGCCGTGTCATGTGCTTCCTGGAGACAGGCAACGGCAGGGCAACGGCCCTCCGTTTCGACTACGAGCACCCGCCGGTGCCGCCCCAGCCCAACCGCGCCTGGCACCTGGCGAAATGGATCTTCAACCGCGCCTACTGGGAGACGGTCCCGCAGGGCCGGCTGCCCGAACGGGCGCCGGGAACGATGCCCAAGAAGACCGAGCCAAAGAGGATCTAAGGAGGGCGAACGATGAACCAGACGATCGCGAAGACACTGGACCTTCGAGGTCTCGCCTGCCCGCTGCCGATCGCGAAGACCGCCATCGGGATCCGCGAGCTCCAGCCGGGAGAGCTCCTCGAGGCTTACGCGACCGACCCGGGGTCGGTGCCGGACTTCAACGCATGGTCCAAGACGACCGGCAATCAGCTGGTTGAGCAGACAGAGGAAGACGGCGTGTTCCGCTTCCTCATCCGAAAGGTGTGAGAACGATGGTTGCGACCGAAGTCACGATCGAGGACATCGCGCACGATCTCGAGACGCATCAGCACGAGAGCGCGAAGCACAACAAGCTATTGATCGTCGCTTGGATCGGTGACCAGGGGCTATCCGCCGGGCAGGAAGACGTGGAATGAAGAGCCACCGCCGTCGCGGTCCTCGAGCCATGCACGACCACCGTGGAGCTCGGCGAACCTGCGCACGAGCGACAGCCCGACCCCCACGCCCGGCGAGTGCCCGGAGGAGGACCCCGGCGCTTGGCGGAACGGCTCGAACACCGCTTCGTGAAGATCTGGCGGGATGCCGCGGCCTTCGTCTTCGACCACGAGCATCGCACCTCCATCCTGCCCGAATCCTCGCACCCATATCTGGGTGCCTCCGGGCGTATGCCGGATGGCGTTCGAGAGCAGGTTCTCGATGATCCTCTCGACCTTGGCCGCGTCCAGGGACACGGTGATGTCTTCCACCTCGACCCGGATGTCGCGACCCGCCGGGTTCTCGGTGCCCTCGACGCTCCGGTGAACGAGCGTTGCCAGATCCGTGGGGCGACGCTGTGGACTCACGATGCCTCGCTGCAGCCGGTCCAGATCGAGCAGGTCCGAAAGCAGCCTCTCGAGCTTGCGCGCATTCGATGCGATCCTGCTCACCAGATCGAGCGCATCCTCTTGCGGCAGATCGAGTTCGGTCTGCTCCAGCGTCAGCGCTGAACCGAGGATCGACGTAAGCGGCGTTCGCAGGTCGTGCGAAACCGCCTCGAGGAATGTGTTCTTCATTTCGTCGAGCGCTCGCAGCCGTTGCGCGGCCTCCCGTTCGCGTCTGAAGGCCTCCGAGTACTTCCGTTCGCTACGGCGGAGCGCTTGCTCGGCCCGTTTGCGTTCCGTGATGTCGATCATGAGACCGCGGAGCTGGCGGGG
>JAYUAK010000426.1:0-2977 GCA_043741335.1 Actinomycetota bacterium | reverse complement strand
CAGGTAGACTCGCGTTCCGAACACGGCGGCGTAGCTCAGAGGCAGAGCAAGCGGCTCATAATCGCTGTGTCGGTGGTTCGATTCCACCCGCCGCTACGAAAGACGCTCGTCGGTCCGAAAATGACTCCGGAGGAAGGGCCATGTCGAAGAAGAAGTTCGAGCGCACCAAGCCTCATATGAACATCGGCACGATCGGTCACATCGACCACGGCAAGACGACGCTCACGGCGGCCATCACGAAGTGCCAGTCCGACCAAGGTCTTGCCGACTTTACCCCGTTCGACCAGATCGACAAGGCGCCCGAAGAGCGCGAGCGCGGCATCACGATCGCGATCGCCCACGTGGAGTACGAAACGAAGAACCGCCATTACGCCCACGTGGACTGCCCCGGTCACGCCGACTACGTGAAGAACATGATTACCGGCGCAGCCCAGATGGACGGCGCGATCTTGGTCGTCTCTGCCGCCGACGGCCCCATGCCCCAAACGCGCGAACACGTCCTGCTCGCCCGTCAGGTTGGCGTGCCTTTCATCGTGGTCTTCCTGAACAAGGCCGACATGGTCGATGACCCCGAGCTCCTGGACCTCGTCGAGCTCGAGGTACGGGAGCTCTTGAGCTCGTACGAGTTCCCCGGAGACGACGTCCCTGTCGTGATCGGATCGGCGCTCAAGGCCTTGGAGGGCGACCCCGATGCGGTCGCGAAGATCGCCGAGCTGCTCGATGCCTGTGATTCCTACATCCCCCAGCCCGAGCGCGACGTCGACAAGCCTTTCCTCATGCCGATCGAAGACGTCTTCTCGATCACCGGTCGTGGCACGGTCGTCACAGGACGGGTCGAGCGCGGAACGCTGGCCAAGATGACCGAGGTCGAGATCGTCGGGATCCATGACACCCGGAAGACCACTGCGACGGACCTCGAGATGTTCCGCAAGCTCCTGGATGAGATCCGGGCAGGCGACAACGTCGGGGTCTTGCTCCGCGGCATCGACAAGGAAGACGTCGAGCGTGGCCAGGTGCTCGCCAAGCCGGGGTCGATCACCCCCCACACCGACTTCGAGGCCCAGGTCTACATCTTGTCCAAGGAGGAGGGGGGCCGCCACACGCCCTTCTTCAACGGCTACCGTCCGCAGTTCTATTTCCGCACCACCGACGTCACCGGCACGGCGCACCTTCCCGAAGGCGTCGAGATGGTGATGCCCGGAGACAACGTGGAGATGACGGTCGAGATGATCGCCCCCATCGCCATGGAAGAGGGCCTGCGCTTCGCCATCCGCGAGGGCGGCCGCACCGTTGGTGCAGGCCGAGTGGTCAAGATCGTCAAATGAGTTGCTACACGCGGCATCTCGATGAATCAAGGGAGAACGGCTGATGGCGAAGGGTGACAACCGCCCGAAGATCACGCTCGCGTGTACCGAGTGCAAGCGGCGCAACTACAACACGGTCAAGAATCGCGTGAACGACCGGGACCGCATCGAGCTCAAGAAGTTCTGCCGCTGGTGCCGGGGCCACACGACGCACCGTGAGACGCGCTAGCTCGCCTCTTCGCTGTCCGAGGCCGTATCCAATACGACCACTGGCGCATCGCCCGGGTCCATCACGTCCTCGGTTCGCACGCGACCGTGTCGGATCGCCGCCACGATCGCATCGAGCTTCGAGTGCACGCCGAGCTTCATCAGCACGTTCTGGATGTGTGTCCGCAACGTATTCCGGCTGACGCCGAGCTCGGCCGCGATCTCGTCGGGTGACCGGCCGTCCGCGAGCAGCTGGAGGATCTGCAGTTCGCGGCGCGTCAGGCGATCGAACCGTTGTGCGACGTCGTCGTCGCGGGCTCGCAGACGACCGAGACGACGCAACGCGAACTCGATCTCATCACGGGGATTGAGAGGCTCGCCTTTGTGAGCGCGTCGAACGGCGTCGGCGAGCTCCTGGATCGCCACCGTCTTGCGGAGATAGCCGTGAGCCCCCGCCTGGATCGCTCGACCGATCGCCAGCTCGTCTTCCGAACCCGTGAGGATGATCACGGTCGTCTCCGTCGATGCCGAACGGATCCTGCGCGACGTCTCCAGGCCATCGACGCCGGGCATCTGGAGGTCGATCAGGGCAACGTCGGGTCGCTGCGACTCGGCGGCCTCGGCGGCCGTCGCTCCGTCCACCGTCACCTCCAGCACTTCCAGGTCGTGCTCCTTGCCGAGCGCCACAGCGAGCGCTTCGCCGAAGGCACGGTGGTCGTCGGCGATGAGGACGGTGATGCGGGGGTGGGCGGCTCCCATCCCGCCGAATCCTAGGCCGAGTGCTCGGTCGGCGCACGCACCCGACCCGGTTTGCCGGGTGCGAACCCTCCGGGTAGCGTGCCTCGCGTGGACCCGACTGCTGAAGGCAGGACCTACGAGCCGGTGAGGTTCGAGATCACCCAGGAGCGGGTTGGCGCCTTTCACGAGCTCTTCGGCGGGCCGCAAGGCGTGCCACCAACCGTTCTCACGGCAGCCGAGTTTTCCGTGTTCCCGCAGGTCATGGGAGATCCTGCGCTCGCGTTGGATTTCCGCCGCGTAGTTCACGGCAGCCAGGTGTACGAGTACCGTCGGCCGTTGCAGGTGGGTGAGACCCTGACGGTCGAGGCTCGGATCGCGTCGATCCGTCACAAGGGCGACAACGGCTTTCTGACGGTGGAGATGATCATGCGAGGGACCGACGGTGCGGTGGCTGCCATCGCCCGGTCGACCATAATCGAGCGCCTGGGCGCGGAATGATCACCCGGTTTGAGGAGCTTCGCGTGGAATCCGAACTGCCATCGCGCTCGCGCACCATGACTCGCGAAGACGTGCGTGCGTACGCGGATGCAAGCGGCGACCAGAACCCCTTGCACCAAAATGATGATGTCGCGCGGAGCGTGGGCTTCCCCGGGATCGTCGCCCACGGCATGTTCACCATGGGGCACCTTGCTGCATGCGTTGCCGAATGGGCGGGAGGCGCCGAGAAC
>JAYUAK010000425.1:0-2992 GCA_043741335.1 Actinomycetota bacterium | reverse complement strand
CCCCCGGCAGCGCCTCCGCTCAGGCTCGGTTGGCGCGGGCGGCGACGAGCCGAGCGGCGGCCTCTGCTCGGCCGTCGGAGGAGCTTCCGTCGCCCTTCCCGAGGCCGGCGGCGACGCGGGCGCCCAGTTGCGGGTCGACGCTCGCCCAGTAGGCGATTACGCGCAGCTGCATCTCATCGGTGACGTGGTCGCTCGCGTGGGCGACGATGTTCGACGCCAGGCGCTCGCGGTCCGTGTCATCCATGACGTCCCGGTAGAGCGAGCCGGCCTGGCCGAAGTCATCGTCCTCGGCATGCTTCTCGTAGGCATAGCGGCCCAACTCGCCTGTCTCGACCGTCCAACCCAGGTCGGCGCCGCGCAGTGGATCGGCCTCCGGGCCGCCGTGGCTGTTCGGCGCGTAGACCGGTTGTGACCCCGCATGGCGGTAGGTCATCTGCCCGTCTTTGTTGTAGGAGTGCACCTCGACCTTGGGGGCGTTGATCGGGAGTTGCTCGTAGTTGGCGCCGATGCGGTGCAGATGGGTGTCGTGGTAGGAGAAGATCCGGCCCATCAGCATCTTGTCCGGGCTGAGGCCGATTCCGGGCACGAGGTTGGCGGGCGAGAAGCCGGCCTGCTCGACCTCGGCGAAGAAGTTGGCCGGGTTGCGGTCGAGCACCAGGCGACCGACGGTGATCGGCGGGTAGTCGCCGTGCGGCCACACCTTGGTGAGGTCGAACGGATTGAACCGGTAGCCGGCGGCCTCCTCGAACGGCATCACCTGCATCTCGAGACGCCACTCCGGGGCCTCCCCGGCGTCTATCGACTCCCACAGGTCACGGCGGTGAAAGTCAGGGTCCTCCGCAGTCATCGCCTTGGCTTCTCCGTCGGTGAAGTTCTCGACGCCCTGGACCGCCTTGAAGTGGTACTTGACCCAGAAGCGCTCGCCGCCGGCGTTGATCCACGAGAACGTGTGGCTGCCGTAGCCATTCATGGTGCGCAAGGTGCGCGGCGTGCCGCGGTCGGACATCAAAACCGCCACCTGGTGGGCGCTCTCGGGCGACAGCGTCCAGAAATCCCATTGCATGTCGTTCGAGCGCAGCCCGGTGTCCGGCAGGCGCTTCTGGGAATGGATGAAGTCCTGGAACTTCGTCGCGTCGCGCACGAAGAATACCGGCGTGTTGTTGCCGACCAGGTCGTAGTTTCCCTCGTCGGTGTAGAGCTTCAGCGCGAAGCCGCGCGGGTCGCGCACGGTGTCAGGGAAGCCCTGCTCACCGGCCACCGTCGAGAAGCGCGCAAAGACGGGCGTCCGCTTGCCGACGTGCGCGAGGAAGCTCGCCTTCGTGAACTGGGTGACGTCCTCGGTGACTTCGAAGAAGCCGTGGGCGCCGGTTCCCTTGGCATGCACGACGCGCTCCGGGACGCGCTCGCGGTTGAAGTGCTGCATCTTCTGGACGACGTAGTGGTCGTGCAACACGGTCGGCCCGCTGGGGCCGACGGTCAGCGAGTACTCGTCGCTCGAGGCGGGTATCCCGGAGTCGGTGGTCGTCGCCGGAGGGAGGTCAGGGCTGCTCGCGGGCGGGTTTGGCTCGGTCATCGTGGACTCTCTTTCCTCGGTTGCGGTTAATCCAGGCCGGCGCGGCTGGCGGCGCACAGACCCCAGTAGATGATTCCTGCCTCCTCGATGTCGTAACCCGCCGGCACGTCCGGCTCGAGGCAGGGGGCGTGGAAGACCCAGTCTACTCGGAGTACGAATCAATCCAGAAAGCGACCAGATCGTGATCTGGGTTCATGCTTCTGGAGCCAGGAGCCGGCGCTTTGTGTTGGTGGGCACAGCCGCGGGGCGCTACGAAGGCACTGCCCGGTACCCGAGCGCCTCGATCTCGTCGCGGCACTCGCTCGACCGAAGCCGCGCGCGAAGCCCGGCAATCCTGCCGTCGCTCTCGAGGCCTGCGGCGGCGACGAGCTCGAGCGTCTGCGTTGCGAGCGGAACGAACTCGAGCGACTGCCTCTTGCAGGCGGAGAGCACCCCCAGGGCGCAGTCGGCCGCCCCGGCGGCAACGGCTGCGGCTGCCGCAGCATGAGAACGCGCCTCGCGGCTGTAGCCTTCGATGGCTACAGGGTCGATCGAATGCTCGGCCAGCAGGGCGTCGAGGAGCCTCCGCGACGACGAGCCCTGCTGGCGGTTGGCGATTCTGACCCCGGGGCGGCCGAGGGCGTCGACCCCGTCGATCCCGCGCGGGTTTCCCGGAGCCACGATCAGGCCGAGCTGCCGTTCCCAGGCGCCGAGCGGGATCGCTCCGGCGGATATGTCGTCCGAGACGACGAGGGCGAGGTGGCACCGTCCGGCAGTGAGCGCCGCGGCGCCGTTCGCGGAGCCATCGGGGTCGGCGCGCAGATCGTGCCTGCCGGCGAGATGGTCGAGCAACGGATCGGTGGAGCCGACCACGAGGAGTGCCGCCTCGATCGCATCGAGCGACCGAAGGAGCTCGACCTCGACGTCGTCGCCGGCCGCGACACCGCTCGAGCCGGACGGCACCAGAACGAGGCCGTCGGCGCGGGCGAGGGAGCTGAGCACGCCGGCGCCGCGCCGCAGCGGAAGTACCACCAGGTCGCCGTCAATGCGCCCGACCCGGACGCGAACCCATTCGTCGCTCCGGGGAGTCGACCGGATCTCGGCCCGGGCTGTCGCTCGTGCCCGGGGGCGCTCCGGCGTGGGGCCGCCGCCGAGTGTCGTGAGCAGTGGGGCGGCGAACAGCTCGAATGCGAGTGCCGCCGAGACCGGGTACCCCGGAACGCCGATCACGGGGGTCGAGCCGACGACTCCGAGGACAACAGGGTGCCCGGGCTTGACGGCCACACCCTGGACGACGACCTGTCCGACCCGCTCGATCACGTCGACCGTGTGGTCGTCGGTGCCCTTCGCCGAGCCGGCCAGGAGCAGGACGAGATCGGCTGCGGTAGCAGCGAGCTCGAGTGCCGCGGTGAGGAGGTCAGGGTCGTCAGGCACGATCGG
>JAYUAK010000424.1:0-2999 GCA_043741335.1 Actinomycetota bacterium | reverse complement strand
AAACCTCGTGACCCGGGCGCGGTCGCCGAGTCGTTCATGTTGAAGCTCCTCTCCCTTTCGGGATACCACCCAAGCCTGACGGCGTGTGCGGCATGCGGAGCGAAGGACCCGCAGCTGTTCTCGGCCGCCATGGGAGGGGCCGTATGCCCGAGCTGCGCGGAGGGCGGCGTGGCCCACGTCTCGCGGGGAGCGCTCGCGTACCTGCAACGGCTGGCGGTCGTGGACCTGAACGATGCCGGCGATGTGGGCGAGACCGATCGGCGGATCCGCAAGGAGTCGCGCGGTTTGCTGTACGGGTTCGCCGAGTACTACTTGGAGCGGCGGATGAAGTCGCTCCCCATGCTCGCAAGGACCGCGCCGTGAGCAGCTTCCTGCCCGACATCGACCCCAGTCGCGTCCCCGCGCACGTGGCGATCGTCATGGACGGCAACGGCCGGTGGGCGACCCAGCGCGGTCTGCAGCGGACCGAGGGGCACGCGGCGGGGGAGGAGGCGCTCGCCGATACCGTTGAAGGCGGTGTCGCGGTCGGCCTGAAGTGGCTCACGGTTTACGCGTTCTCCACCGAGAACTGGCGCCGTCCCGCCGGCGAGGTCCTCTACCTCATGAACTTCAACCGAACGCTGCTGCGCCGTCGCCGCGATCGGTTCCACGAGCTCAACGTGCGCATCCGGTTCACCGGGCGCCGCGATTGGCGGGTTCCCCGGTCGGTGCTCCGCGAGATCGAGGCGGCCGAGGAGATGACGCGCGACAACACCGGCATGACGCTCACGATCGCGTTCAACTATGGCGGCCGCGTCGAGATCGTCGATGCCGTGAAGCAGATCGTGCGTGATCACGACGCCGGCAAGCTCCGGACCGAAAAGATCTCGATGGATTCCATCCACGACCGGCTCTACTTCCCGGACATGCCCGATCCCGACCTGCTGATCCGCACGAGCGGCGAGCAGCGCATCTCGAACTTCCTGCTCTGGGAGGCTGCCTACGCCGAGCTCTGGTTCACGCCGGTGCTTTGGCCCGATTTCGACCGTGAGTGTCTTTACGAAGCGGTCCGCGACTTCCAGAAGCGCAGCCGTCGTTTCGGCAACATCGACGACGACTAGTCTCGCCCAGACTAGGCGCAGCCCTCGCCCGACGATCTCTCACGCGATCCGTTCGCGCTTCCAAACCCGGCTCAGCAGATACACGCCTCCGGGCACCGCGACGCAGAGGTACATGATGATGAACCCCATCCCGGGGATGTCCATCCCGCCCACCGCGAACACCAGTCCGCGCAAGAGCGGATAGCCGACCGCAAGCAGGAGGAACACGCCGATGGTCAGCAGCAGGCGGCCGATCGGACCGAAGCTGGTCGCGCCGCCGCGCCAGCGCGAGAACTCGTGCGTCATCTTGAGCGGGGGAGGTCCGATGTTCGAGCGCACCCACAGGGGGCGCTCGGCTTCGGCGGGTGCCTCAACGGATACCGGGACCGGAGCGGTCTTCAACGCTGCGTAGCACTGGTTGCACCACTCGAGCTCGTCGACGACGTGCGCGCCACAGCTCGGACAGATCTGCATGACCAGGCACTCCCTTCCTTTGCAAGTATCGGACCCGATGGCGCCGCCCTTGACGCGTGGAGGTTGTGTGAACGTGGCCTGTTCCTGCGTCGCCGCCGGTAGCATGGGTGCTACGCCAGCGGCCGCATCCAGCGGCTGGGAGAGGAGTTTCCGTTCATGACCGACCTCATGGAGGCCGTCACCTCCCTCGCGAAACGCCGAGGGATCGCGTTTCAATCTTCCGAGATCTACGGCGGGCTTCGCTCGTCGTGGGACTACGGCCCGCTCGGGGTCGAGCTCCGCCGCAACGTCCGAAACGCATGGTGGCGTTCGATGGTGCAACTCCGTGACGAGATCGTCGGTCTGGAGGCAGCGATCATCATGTCGCCGAAAGTGTGGGAGGCCTCCGGTCACGTCGAAGGCTTCTCCGACCCTTTGGTGGAATGTGAAAGCTGCCATCGTCGCTTCCGCGAGGATCACCTTCCGGATCCGGCCGCGTGTCCCAACTGCGGCGGAACGGTGTTCGGCGATCCGAAGCAGTTCAACTTGATGTTCAAGACGCATATGGGTCCCGTCGACGAGGACGCCGCCGTCACGTACCTTCGCCCTGAGACCGCGCAAGGGATGTTCGTCGACTTCCCCCTGGTGCAGATGGTGTCGCGCAAGAAGCTGCCGTTCGGGATCGCACAGATCGGCAAGTCGTTCCGCAACGAGATCACTCCAGGGAACTTCATCTTCCGCACGCGCGAGTTCGAGCAGATGGAGATGGAGTACTTCGTGGAGCCGGGCACGGACGACGAGTGGTTCGCCTACTGGGTGGACGCCCGTTTCCAGTGGTTCCTGGACCTCGGTGTGTCGAAGGAGAAGCTCCGGCTGCGGCCGCACGATCCCGATGAGCTGGCGCACTACGCGAAGGCCGCCACCGACATCGAGTACGAGTTCCCGTTCGGCTGGTCCGAGCTCGAGGGCATCGCGAACCGGACGGACTTCGACCTGAAGGCGCATCAGACCGCGAGCGGCGAGGATCTCACGTACTTCGATCAGGAACAGGACCGGCGATATCTGCCGTTCGTCATCGAGCCGGCGGTCGGGGTGGATCGCGCACTGCTGACGTTCCTGCTCGACGCGTACACCGTGGACGAAGCGCCGACGGCGAAAGGCGACATCGAAAAACGAACCGTGCTGAAGCTCCACCGCGACCTGGCGCCGATCAAAGTCGCGGTGCTTCCGCTCTCTCGGAACGAAACGCTCGTGCCCGAAGCTCGTGGTGTGTTCGATCTGGTGAAGACCGAGTGGATGTGTCAGTACGACGACGCGGGCGCGATCGGTCGGCGATACCGCAGGCAGGACGAGGTGGGAACGCCGTTCTGCGTGACCGTCGACTTCGACTCACTGGAAGACCGGCAGGTCACGGTGCGCGAACGCGACACCATGGCGCAGGAGCGGTTGCCCATCGACAACTTGGCT